>NZ_JAUBSF010000244.1:0-1001 GCF_036704615.1 Microcoleus sp. K4-B3 | reverse complement strand
ACTTGGGGGAGAGAAGGCGGAAAGATTCACTACGATTTAGGAGGATTTGAAGTAATTGTAGAAGCTCGGGACTGCATCGTTACTGAAACTAAAAAAATCATGGGGATAGTGGTTGCATCGCACACTTACCCAGACCCGGGATGCAAATTGCCGGAAGAGGAAGAACCTGAGTTGCCAGAATTGCCACCGGGGCCCGATGGTATTGAAATGAGCGACGGACCCGAATTTGTCTACGTTGTTTTAGAAGGATATGTACGCGGCGTTGAAATAGACAAAAGATATTCGCCACCTATTTACGATACTTGGTTTGCCGACCATGCCGTAAACGTTTCTAACATTTCTAGCGGCGAAATTGCAGCCCCTGATTATCCTTCTAAGTAGGTCGGTGCGAAAAAACCGAACTATGTTAAAATAAGTAAAGACAGGGAATACGTCTACCCAGGTAACTCAATATATGGGCGCTAGATTAAGGATATTTCTGACACAAGAGCAAGATAAAACTCTATTAAAATTGAGAACTGCGAATGTTCCCCAAAAAGTCAAAGACCGAGCTCTTGTAGTTAGGTTAAATGCACAGGGCTGGTACGTTGAAAAAATAGCAGCTCATTTTAACTGGGCCCCACAAACAGTGAGAGAGGTTTTACATAAATGGCAAAAGCTTGGAATGGAAGGTTTTTGGGAGTTACCAGGCCGAGGAGGAAAACCTAAGTGGAAAGAAGCAGACATAGAGTTTTTAACAGAATGCCTCAAAAATGAGCCACGTACATACAATAGTGTTCAATTAGCTCAAAAATTAGAACAAGAGCGTTCTATTAAATTCAGCCCCGATCGATTAAGACGAATCCTAAAAAAAAAGGGTTTATAGCAATCCTAAATCATTATCAAGACTATGATACAATTATATGTAATACTTGATTGTAACAATAAAAAAATGAATGACTTACAAATGCAACAAAAAGATAGGGAAAAAGAAATAGCTTCTTTAGAGTCTTTCATTCAAA
>NZ_JAUBSF010000148.1:0-8311 GCF_036704615.1 Microcoleus sp. K4-B3 | reverse complement strand
TTTGGGTTGGTCTCCAAATGCCACCTCTTACAGAAATTTGGCAACTATATCTGCGCCGTTTTGCCATCGAACACTGGTATCGCTTAGCGAAACAAACCTTGCATTGGACTGTGCCGAAGTTAAGCACCCCAGAACAGTGCCAACGATGGAGTGATCTGATGCCATTAGTGACCTGGCAATTATGGTTAGCTAAAGATTTAGTGAGAGAAATTCGTTTGCCCTGGCAAAAGTCTCTCTCTGAATTAACCCCTGGAAGGGTTGCACAATCAATGCTTGCACTTTTATTCAAGATTGGGACTCCCACTGTTGTTCCCAAACGCCGAGGAAATTCAGATGGATGGCCTGAAGGAAGACATCGCACTCAAAGATGTCGCTATCCTGTGGTGAAAAAGGGTAAAGGTCGGTTCCAAAATCAACAAAATTCGTAAGTTAACCTTGAGAAATCTCTCGTTGATTAACTATTTTTTCCACTCAGCTCGTGCTGAGTCAATTTGTGCTTAGTCTAAACTCCAAAAGAACTTGAGTAAACGGCAATACAAGCTGCTGCTGGTGTGTCATGAAGTTTACCGACAACAAGCATGGATGTACGAACACAAGACAAATAAAGTTGACGATAGAATTGTAAGTTTAACACAACCCCACGTTCGTCCCCTAGTTAGAGGAAAAGCAGGAAAACATACAGAATTTGGAGCTAAACTATCTGCGAGCAGCTTTGAAGGTTATGTATTTTTAGATCGAATTAGCTGGGACAACTTCAATGAGTCAGGAGACTTAATCGCTCAAGTAGAAGCATTTAAAGAATTCACAGGACATTACCCAGAATCGGTTCACGTTGACAAGATTTACCGCACGCTCGACAATCGAGCCTGGTGTAAAAAAAACGGAATTAGGATGAGTGGTTCGCCCTTAGGAAGACCGCCCGCTCACGTCAGTAAAGAGAAAAAAAAGCAAGCCGCAGAAGATGAAAGAGTCCGCCAAGCAATTGAGGGAAAATTTGGGCAAGCAAAGAGAAGATTTAGCCTAGGTCGAGTGATGGCTAAACTCGATAATACCTCTCTAACAGCGATGGCAGTTACTTTTTTGTTGATGAATCTTGTCGCAGGATTGAAAAGATTATTGTGGCTTTTTTTGTGTCAATTTTCATCAGTAACAATTGGTTGCGGGTCAGTGATAATCAAAAATTATGTGTGCGGGAGCCAACTCAAACAAAAACTTAACTTGTCGGCTTGCTCGAACTTGCGATCGAACTTTTTTTGACTTATTCAGCAAGCCCTATTTAAACAAGTTTTTTTGATTGCCTTTAATAGCGATAATATAATCATTTTTAGATTGAGTAATTAAAGTAGTTGTCTCTTTTTGACAATGCAAAGCATCCAATGTAAACACGTTACCTTGATGGGGATCACCCTTTACCAGCTCTTGCGCCTGACTGATTTATGAACTTTTTTTGTTTTCAATTTTTTGGACTCTGAGAACAAAACCACTGTCGTGACTAAATAAAGACACAATTGATACAGAATTTTGAGAGTTAGTCTGGGAGTTTTGGCAGGTACTTCTGAGACATTTGCCATCAATTGACACCCAATCAGTTAAGTCGATTGAGGTAGTTAGTTGACTATCCCATTGATTAAATGCGTCGATTAAATCCGAGGTTTTAACCAACATCATTGCTCGTCGAATACTCGAATAAGATGGTACTCGATCGGTGGTGAGATGAAATGTTTTAACGAGCAGTTTTTGGTGGGACTTGGCGAAGCTTTCGATATCTCTATATCCCAAACAACCGAACATTGACCCCAGAATAACCAATAGTAATATCAGCCACAAGGGATGTCTTTTTCCTAATTTCTTGCGTGGAGTATTGACTTTTTTCAAAAATAAGATTAGAGTCAGCATATATGTTTTTTTGAGCGCTCACTAAAAATCTTATCAGATAGCGCGATCGCTTTTACTTTTGCAGATCGGATTCGAGAATGAAACAGCCCTGAGGTGAAGCCGGATTTTCAAAAGAGCAGGTGCGAACTCTTCCGCCAGTGTTTTCACTATTGCTGGGACGGCTGGGAATGGAACTAAAAGAAGTGGGAGATGAGCTGTTTTTAGAAGAACTAGAAGAACTAGAAGAGGTGCCCGACTAGCTGTTTATAGAAGGATTAGAAAGACTAGAAGAACTCGAAGAGCTAGAAGAACTCGAAGGGCTAGGCGAGGTAATGCTAGAGCGACAGGAACTGGAACTAGAAGAAGACGATCGCGCGCCAGTCCTTACTCCGCTGATTCTGGCCAAAGCTTCCCTGTTAATATTTTACCATTTACCACTACTGCCAGCAGTTAAATTTACAGTAAATTTACCTATCAAAAAAGCGATCGCCGTAAAGCACAAAAGTTAATTTTTTAGCATAATTTAGTAGACCAAAAATACGATACTCAACCATGAGTATTAATAGTCAAGAGTTAACTAATCCGCTAGCAAATCCGGTCGCCTTTGGCGCGTTCTTTCAATTTGCTGTTCCCTGCGCCAGCGAGCAATTTCTGCGTGATTACCAGACAGCAACACGTCAGGCACCTTCAATCCGCGAAAATCCGCCGGTCGAGTGTACTGCGGATAATCCAAAAGTCCGTCTTCAAAACTCTCAAACTTCAGCGAATCTTCCTTCGCGACAGTTCCCCGCAGCAATCGCAAAACCCCATTAATCAAAGCCAAAGCTGGAATTTCGCCCCCTGTGAGCACAAAATCCCCCAAAGACACTTCGCGAGTGACCAAATGCAGCACTCGATCGTCCACACCTTCATAATGACCGCAAATCAACACCAACTGATCGCGCCCGGCCGCCAACTGCCGAAACATCGCCTGCTGCATCGGTTCCCCCTGGGGAGTCAGCAAAATCACCTCGCGCCGTGGCAAAACCGGCAGCGACTCCACCGCAGCAAAAATCGGTTCCGGCTTCATCAGCATCCCCACTCCGCCCCCGTAAGGCTCGTCATCGACTCGCTGGTGCTTGTCTGTGGTAAAATTGCGGGGATTGACAAAATTCACCTCAGCAATCTTTTTAGCTAAGGCTTTGCCCATCAGTCCCGACTCCAGGGGAGCCCGGAAAAATTCTGGAAATAAGGTAACTACGTCAAATCGCACAATTATTGGAATTTATTGATACATCACCTCTAGTTTGACCCTTAGAGGGAGTTCAGTTTTCAGTAATTGCTTTATTCTTTATAATTTCTTATAATTTCTGAGAATTTTTGCAAGTTAAATTCTCTTCCTTTGTCGGCGGGCCCGTTTTGTACAACAATAATCAGTTTTTCATGACAGCGACTGCAAGTAAACTCGCCGCCAAACAACTGCCAGCGAGGTGAGATCGGCGATCTCACCTCGCTGGCACAAACAAATATTTATTCTTAAAAAGCCCTATTGTACCCACAGCCACGGCAAAATTGAATTTCACATCCAACAGAGGAAGACACACCATGCAGCAGTTGACATCTCAAGCCCTTGAACACAATATTCCCCAGCGCACAAAAACCTCGATTATGGTCATCGGGGGAGCCGAAGACAAAGTTCACGGGCGAGAGATTCTGAATACCTTTTTTTGCCGCGCTGGGGGTGCAAACGCTCGGCTGGCGATCGTTCCGTGCGCTTCGCGAGATCCCGAAGGAATTAGCAACCGCTACCGCACTATATTTGACGAAATGGGCGTTAGCGCGGTCAAAGTGGTGGACATCCGCGAACGCGAACAAGCCGAAAACCCCGTCTGGAAAGATTACTTAGAAGATTGTACGGGCGTATTCATCACAGGCGGCGACCAACTGAGGCTCTGCGGGCTACTGGCGGACACCCCGCTGATGGAGAAAATTCGCAAAGAAACTCTCGAAGGCAAGATTACCCTCGCCGGTACCAGCGCGGGTGCAGCGGTGATGGGATATCACATGATTGCCGGCGGCGGGAGTGGCGCGTCCCCGAACCGCTCTTTAGTAGACATGGCAAACGGACTTAACATTATTTCTGAGATCATCGTAGACCAGCATTTTCACAACCGTAACCGCATGGCTCGCTTGCTGTCGGCTGTGGCTTGCCATCCAGATCGCATCGCTATTGGTATTGACGAAGACACCTGCGCCTTGTTTGAGGGAGACGATACTATGAAAATTCTCGGTAAAGGCACTGTGACTATTGTTGATTCTAGGGAAAATTTTTATACCAATGAGTCGGTAGTAGGAGCGACAGAACCCTTAAGTCTCTTCAATATGCGCTTGCACGTTCTGTGTCACGGAGATTGTTACAATATGCCCCTAGGCAAACCAATGCCATCGGCAGCCTGTTCCGAGTCTGGCTGGCCCCCAGAATGCCGCACAGCCAACTAATGCAGAATTTCAGAGTTATTGATAAAGCAGAAATTATGCGACATTGCCACCGAATAATGGATACAACAAAAGAATAGATTCCGAAGCAGCCGCGGGCTGACGCCAGAAGGCAGAATCACAGAAAATTCTACCTTCGGGCTTTGAGTTTTTTCCTGCCATTGACCTGTACTTGTTTCTAGCCGATCGCTGGGAGATGAATTTTCAATTGGGTGGCCCATAACTGGAAATTCAGTCCCAAACTGTTCGCAGCGAACAGTCGATCGAGCAATCTAGATCGAAATTGAATAAATGCTTCAATTATCTATAAGATTTCGCGCCCCATACCCCTCTAACTGACATGAAAATACTTAAAATCCAGACCTTACGCGGCCCCAACTACTGGAGCATCCGACGCCACAAACTTGTCCTGATGCGTCTGGATTTAGAAGACTTGGCAGATAAAACCACATCTGAAATTCCTGGCTTCTACGAAGGGTTGACCGCCGCGCTGCCGAGTTTGAACGATCATCACTGTTCTCCCGGTCATCAAGGAGGGTTCCTGCAACGTGTCAGAGAAGGCACAATGATGGGACACGTAATCGAACACGTAGCCCTAGAACTTCAGGAAATGGCAGGAATGCCGGTCGGGTTCGGTCGCACCCGCGAGACTGCGACCCCAGGCATTTACCAAGTAGTAATTGAGTATCAAAACGAACAAGCAGGTCGCTATGCCGCCCGGGCGGGCGTGCGGATGTGCCAGAGCATTGCTGATACTGGCACTTATCCAGCAGCAGAATTAATCCAAGATTTGAGAGACCTTAGAGAGTTTGCTGCGTCGGCGGCTCTCGGGCCTAGTACGGAAACACTGATCAAGGAAGCAGAATCTCGCGGCATTCCTTGGATACCTTTGAGCGCCAGGTTTATGATTCAACTAGGCTACGGGGTTCACCAAAAGCGGATTCAGGCAACTCTGAGCAACCGCACGGGAGTTTTGGGGGTAGAACTAGCCTGCGATAAGGAAGGTACCAAAAATATCCTCGGCAGCGCCGGCGTGCCGGTTCCAAGAGGAACGGTGATTAATTATTTGGACGAATTGCGCGGGGCGATCGAAGATGTCGGCGGTTATCCGATCGTCCTCAAGCCCCTAGACGGCAACCACGGCCGCGGGATTACGATCGACATCAATTCCTGGGAAGCAGCAGAAGAAGCCTACGACTTAGCCAGCGCGGCATCAAAAACAAAAAACGTTATTGTCGAGCGCTATTACGTCGGTCGCGATCACAGAGTATTGGTAGTCAACGGGCAAGTCGTAGCAGTTGCAGAACGAGTCCCCGCTAACGTCGTGGGTAACGGCAAGTCTACAGTAGAACAGCTTATTGAAGAAGTAAACCGCGACCCGCAGCGAGGAGACGGACACGACAACGTGCTCACCCGGATCACGATCGACAAATTGTGCCTGGATTTGTTGCAAAAACAAGGATACGCCATGGACTCCGCAGTGCCCGCCGGCGAAAGAGTATTTTTGCGCGCGACAGCAAACTTGAGTACCGGTGGAATTGCAGTCGATCGCACCGACGAAATCCACCCGGAAAACGTCTGGCTGTTTTCCAGAGTTGCCAAAATTATCGGTTTGGACATCGCCGGCATTGACGTAGTAACTCCCGACATCTCCCAACCCCTGCGCGATGTCAACGGCGTCATCGTCGAAGTCAACGCAGCACCGGGTTTCAGAATGCACGTCGCCCCGAGTCAAGGTTTACCCCGCAACGTCGCCGGCGCTGTCTTCGATATGCTTTTCCCCTCGCCTCAACCCAGCCGGGTGCCGATTTTAGCGGTAACGGGAACTAACGGCAAAACTACAACCACTCGCCTGCTTGCCCACATTGTTAAGCAGACCGGTCAGATTACTGGTTACACGACTACCGACGGTACTTACATCGGCGATTATTTGGTCGAAAGCGGAGACAATACCGGACCACAGAGTGCTCAGTTGATTTTGTCGGATCCGACGGTGGAAGTGGCGGTGCTGGAAACGGCTAGAGGCGGAATTTTGCGATCGGGCCTCGGCTTCGATCAGTGCGATGTCGGCGTCGTATTGAACGTCGCGGCCGATCACTTGGGAATTGGCGACATCGACACCGTGGAACAACTTGCCAAACTCAAGAGCGTCCTCGTCGAGTCGGTAATGCCCAAAGGCTATGCAGTGTTAAATGCAGATGACCCGCTAGTAGCACAAATGGCGCAGCGTGTCAAGGCTCAAATTGCATATTTTTCGATGAACCCGGACAGCGAACTGGTTGCCAAACATACCGCTGCAGGCGGGCTGGCAGCGATTTACGAAAATGGGTATTTGTCGATATTGAAAGGCGATTGGACGCTGAGAATTGAGCAGGCTGTGAACGTGCCGCTGACGATGGGCGGGCGCGCGCCGTTTATGATTGCCAATGCTTTAGCAGCTTGTTTGGCGGCTTTTGCCCAAGGATTGAAAATAGAAGATATTCGATCGGCTTTGTCAAGCTTCCAAGCATCGGTCGGCCAAACTCCCGGACGGATGAATTTGTTTAATTTGGGCAGCTATCACGCTTTGCTTGACTACGCCCACAACCCCCACAGCTACAAAGCTTTGGGCAGTTTCGTGCTGAATTGGCCGGGACGGCGGATCGGGGTAGTCGGCGCCCCCGGAGACCGGCGAGATGAAGATTTTGTCACGCTGGGCAAACTTTCGGCCGAGATGTTCGATCGCATAATTGTCAAAGAAGATATTGACACGCGCGGGCGAGAGCCCGGTGTTGTGGCCAAGTTAATTTGCCAGGGGATTGCAGAGGCGATTTCTGCAGGAACCGCAAACAAATCTCAAGTTGAATACGAGTTGATTCTCGACGAAACAACTGCTATCAACAAAGCTTTAGACGAGGCTCCTGCCGGCAGTTTGGTAGTGATGTTACCTGAAGGCGTCAAGAAAGCTCTGAGTTTAATTGAAGCCCGGAAACCGATTCAGGAATCTGCGGTAAATCCCATTAGTGTCGATCGATCTAAAGAGGAAAGTTTGAAACCGAGCGTTGTGAATCAAGGCTAAAGTCTGAATTTTAATTGAATTGATAGGTTGGGTTGAACCTTTAGGACACCCAACCTATTTTTTTGGAGTTTAGACTAAACACAAATTGACTCAGGGTTAGCTGAGTGAAAAAAAATGGTCGATGCTCAGAGAACTCGAAAGGTTAACAGATGGATTTCTGCTGGGGGGGTGACAAAGAGGTCTACGAGATAGACTGTATAAGGGTTGCTGCCCGCATACCTTGTTGATAAAAGCGGCGTTTATTTGGAGTTAACTTCATTAACTGTTCTACCTCGTCAGAATATTGTCCCTTGATAATTAACCCATTTTTCTCCATCTTGCGCCAACACCAAATGTACTCCGTCTTCGATATCTTTTTTTAGGTTCTTTGCGGCGAGATACATATTTTTGCACCTGCTTTTTCCTCATTTCAGTGCCTTGAAATATTCCCGCACTGTCGGCGAGCGTCATGAGCAAAATCATGTTAATAAGTCGGTCTCCTTTTAAGCTAGTTCCTTCAAGATCGTAGCCTCCTGTTTTACAATCAAGGGAACATTTCTTCAAGGCCCATCCGTTGCTTGTAAGCATCGATAGCTGCCGGCAATGACCCTAAATCTGTGAGTATAAACCACGCTTCATCAACCTTCCATGCCCCGTAGTTTCTTTTCCACTTACAAGCAACATCAAATCCAGTAGTAGGCTGAGTTTTTCTCACTCTTTTACCTGGAAAATATCAAGAGGTTCCTGGTACTATTGCTAATTCATCTAACCGTTGCCAAACTAAATGTTCCGTTTCGATTAATATGATTCTTTTTCAGTCTTAAACAAAAAGATACACCCTTTTCCCGTAGAAGTTCACGGGGGTAGCAAAAACCCAAAAAATCTGATAAGGTGAGGCACATGGAGAAGACAGTGCCGGAATTA
>NZ_JAUBSF010000147.1:0-8505 GCF_036704615.1 Microcoleus sp. K4-B3 | reverse complement strand
GGGCATCGGGCATCGGGCATCGGGCATCGGGCATCGGGCATCGGGCATCGGGCATCGGGCATCGGGCATCGGGCATTGGGCATCGGGCATCGGGCATTGGAGGCAGAGCCTTGAAGGTTATTGATAACACATAACAAATAACCAATAACAACTGTTAACAGTCAACAGTCAACAGTCAACAGTCAACAGTCAACTGCCAACTGCCAACTGCCAACTGAATTTTTTTATTCTACCGTCACAGACTTCGCCAAATTGCGCGGCTGATCCACATCCAAACCCCGACGCGCCGCAATGTGATAAGCCAACAATTGCAGCGGAATCACTGTCACAATCGGTGACAACAATTCATCCACCAAAGGCACCGGCAAAATGTGGTCAAAAATATCGGCTTCCGCCACACCTTGCTTCGGCGTAACGCCAATTAAACGGGCGTCGCGGGCCTTCGCTTCCTGAGCGTTAGACAGCACTTTTTCGTAGACGCTTCCGGGCATGGCGATCGCCACTACAGGCACTTTCGCATCCAAAAGGGCGATCGGGCCGTGTTTCATCTCTCCCGCCGGATATCCTTCGGCGTGAATGTAGCTAATTTCCTTCAGTTTCAGCGCCCCTTCTAACGCAATCGGAAAGTTTATGCCCCGCCCCAAAAAGATAAAATCTTGGGTGTCTGTAAACTGGTGGGACAATTCCTCCACATACTGTTCTTGAATCTCCAAAAACTTCTCAATTTCTGCCGGTAACTGGCGCAAACCAGTAATAATTTCTGCCAATCTATCAGTGCTGATTGTTTGCCGCTGGTGCGCCAAATCCAAAGCTAAGAAATAGAATGCCATCAACTGAGTGACAAAAGTTTTAGTTGCAGCAACGCCGATTTCTATACCAGCGTGGGTGTTGATTACGTGTGGCATCATGTGGGCGATCGAACTTTCGGTTCTGTTAGTAATGCCTAACATTCTCGCCCTGAATTTATCGGTAAAACCGGCGCGGCGCTGCTGTTCCATCCCCAAAGCAGCCAGCGTGTCCGCCGTTTCTCCCGACTGAGTTACCCCAATAGTTAAAGTATTTGCTGTCAGCGGTGCCGGTGCGTAGCGGTACTCCGAAGCGTACTGCACCGCAGTCGGAATATTAGCTAATTGTTCCAACAAATATTTGCCAATTAGCGAGGCGTGCCAGCTCGTTCCGCAGGCGAGAATCGAAATTTGTTCGACATCGGCGCAAAGTTCCTTGGGCAAGTTGAGATTGATGGGAGAGCGCGGATTTCCCGGCTGCCACTCGCTGTCTAAATAAGCCTCCAAACAAGCTCGGACTACGGCGGGCTGTTCGTAAATCTCCTTGTGCATGAAGTGTTTGAAGCCTTGTTTTTCGACTAAAACCGGACTCCAACCAAGGATGCGCGGGCTTTTTTTCAGCCTTTCTCCTGCAAAGCTGTAAACTTCGACTCCCATCGGAGTTAGCCTTGCCAATTCGCCATTTTCTAAGGACAAAACAGTGCGGGTGTGAGATACTAAGGCCGGCGTGTCGGAAGCGCAGAAAAATTCGCCAGCACCAAAGCCAATCACCAAAGGAGCTTGCTGTCTGGCGACAATTATTTCGTCGGGAAAATCGGCGCAAATAACGGCGATCGCAAAGGCTCCTTCTAACCTATTTACGACCTTGGCAACGACTTCCAAAAAGGACAAATCAGCAATTTTTTCGGGTTTTTTCTCTTTTCTTTCTTCCTTCTCCCTTTTTCCTTCTTTCAAAAACTCAGCTATTAAATGAGGAATAACTTCTGTATCGGTATCCGAGACAAATTTATGTCCCTTTGCTTTCAATTCTTCCCGCAACTCGCGATAATTTTCGACAATTCCATTTTGAACTACCGCAATTCGCCCGCTATTATCCAGGTGAGGGTGAGCGTTATATTCCTCTGGTTTGCCGTGAGTTGCCCAGCGGGTGTGTCCGATACCGATGGGAGCCGGAGAGTCTATCTCTGCTAGCTTTTCCCGGAGGTTGTGCAATTTGCCCTTGGCTCGGATGCAGGTAATTTGTCCCTCCGAGATGGTAGCGAGGCCCGCTGAATCGTAGCCCCGGTATTCTAGTTTCTCCAATCCTGCTAGCAAAATCTCGCTTGCTGCTTGCGTGCCGATATAGCCAACGATTCCGCACATTTAACGTACTACTCCTGCTTAGCGATCGCAATAAAACTCACGTTTTATCATTTTTACCTTCTTCCGGCCCCAGAATGCAGATTCCGCGACAAAAAAAGAGGGGGCGATTAAATTGCCCCCTCTTTTGTGCCCGTAATTCGATCGGTGTGTCGATCGATATTTAGTAGGCTAGACCCATACTGCGAGTGGTTTCTGCTCCCAGGTAAACCCGGATGCTCAGAAAATCGGTAGGGCAAGCAGTTTCGCACCGCTTGCAGCCTACACAGTCTTCGGTGCGGGGAGATGAGGCAATCTGAGCTGCTTTGCAGCCATCCCAGGGCACCATCTCCAAAACGTCAGTCGGACAAGCGCGGACGCATTGAGTGCAGCCGATGCAAGTATCGTAAATTTTGACTGAATGAGACATTGAATAAAGGCTCCCAACGAGTCACTAAAAATTTGCTGCCTCTGCGAATTAACAGATTTGACGGTGAGGTGCCACCGCTATAGCCTGCACAGAGAATTAAAGGTTAGTCTACCGCAGTGCTTGGAAGCACTTCGCGAAAAAGCGACAAAACTTCACAGTTATTCACGCTGGGAGTCTTATAGAACCCATTTGGGATATATTAATTCGCCAACCGTTTGAGCATCAGCCTGATGAAATACAAATTGAGTTTGGCAGTAGTATTGATGAGAGTCTGCTCAAAGTTCTTGACCAAACTCTTACAGCCTTACATCCAAGCCTTTGACCGTTTAATCACGATCGCCAGTTGCCACCACGACAAATCCAGTTTTCCCCTCTAGTCCCACTTTTTCGGCTTTCGTTAGTTTCCGTGCCAGTTTAAACCGGATCTGGGTCATAATCTGGGGATAGAGTTTTTACTTTCTCTGCGATGAGCTGATCCGGGTGATACCCCTTGCCCTTGCAGAACGATCGTCTTCGGAATATTAACGAGCCCGAGTGTGAAAGTAATCGCAGTTGTGAATCAACATTTCTATCCAGCCACATTCATCAGACACACTGGTTTTTGTGCAATGGAGCTGAGATATTGCACCATTATCAATAACCCTTCTATGGGCGGGCTCTCCTGCCCACCCCACAAGAAAATGCACTTTTTGTGGAAAAGACATCTTGCCTGTTCTAAAGAATGGTGCAAGATATGATATCGATCAAAAACGGCAAGCTGACTGCTATCAACTGCCAGATCTTGTTTGATGCCCTTGGTGCATTTGTAATCACAAAATCTTGGAGACTCTACCCTCGCAGATTGCACGTATTTTTCACGGCTACACGGAGCTATTAGAGGAATTATAGCCTTTGGTTAATCCACTTTACGCTGTGAGCTAATGAAGGGAGATCGGGGAGCCAAGAAGAAACCCACGAGACTCGCGAAGAGAATCGGTGTAAAAGTGCTGAATCCTGTCAACTTGGCGAGTAGCAGAGTTGTACTAATGGGAGTTCGAGTAACTGTTGAATTCAGAGCAGCCATTACACAAATCATTGCCAAAGTCTCGTTGGATGCGGGATTAACGATCGCGATTGCTTTTCCTAAACAGGCTCCTATAAAAAACAGCGGGATGATAATCCCCCCCCGCCAGCCTCCATTTACGGTCGTACTAATAGCAAACACTTTAGCAATAACTAAAGTCAAAAGAAATTCTAAAGGAAAGTTTCCCTCAACAATTTTTTCAATTTGATGTTCACCAAAGAAACGAGTAAGCGGAAATAAAGCTGATAAAACACCAAGTCCTAGCCCAGCTAAAGTAGTGCGCACATAGATTGGAGTGGGTATCGAATCGAATAAGCGACCAATACTGCGAAATACAGCGATAAAAAACCACCCCATGAGCGCACCTACAATTCCATAAGCAATCGCTGCGCCAAAGTCATAAAGGCTGTCCACATTGTATTGAGGAAAATGCCAGGTAGGACCTATTCCTAGCTGGGTAATTGCTACAAAGATGGTGTAACTTGCACAACTTGCCACTACCGCAGGCAATATTGCTTCAAAATACTCGACAACATTCTGATGGTGCAGGATTTCTAAAGCAAAAAAAGTACCGCCCAAAGGAGCACCGAACAAAACTGTAAAACCAGATGCCATGCCAGCAATACTCAAAGTTCGCAGTGCCTCTCCGCTCAATTTAAAGCGATCGGCCAACCACGTACCAATTGAACCTGTGACTTGCACCATTGGTGCTTCTGGACCAGCACTCCCTCCACTTGCAATACTGATTAGCGACGACAGAATCATCGAAGGATTCTCGTTCATGGGTAATCGCCCACCATTGAGATGAATATTGTCAATAATCAACCCTATTTCGCCAGGATTTCCCAGCCAATGAATTATCAAGCCGACGAGCAAACCAGCAACGGGCATGATGATTAGTAGAGAAACTCCACTAAAATATTCAAATCCCAGCATTATGTAAGACAAAAATATCCAATAACTTGCAGCAAACAAACCACAAATGATTCCTAGCATTGCCCATAGCAATACCGGACGTGTGAGATTTACTGGGTTTCGTTTCATTGCTTATTCCTTGTCAATAGCTAGCCAGTTAGAAAGTGTTAAAAAAGTATTTTGTCTAATGGTATACAACTTTTGTTGTCTGCATATTAACCTACCACCCACCACACTTGCTTTTGAGTGTAGATTCGGGCTATCGAATGCGCTTTAACAATCGCAGTCTCACAACGGCAGTCCAAGACTGAACTCAAAAATGTACGATCGCGATCGAGCGTCCCGCTAGCACTCGGGTATAATTCCGATCTAACGGGATTGGATATTACAAAGAACCAAAGTCCTGACTACAAACCTGGATTTGAGATGAGAAAGGACTTTAGTCCTTTCTACAAAGCCGCGCAAATCGATCGACTAAAAGCCTAATTTTTCTAATACGGGCTTAGTTGAAACAATATGTCGATCGAGCCCTAGTTTTTTCGGCTCCACACCCAAAGCCAAAGCCACCAACTGCGGTAAATGCAGCACCGGCAAACCCAATTTGCGCCCGATTACTTTTTCCACCTCCGGCTGTCGCGAATCCAAATTTAAATGACAAAGCGGACAAGGCGTTACCATACAATCAGCCCCATTGTCAAGAGCATCTTGAATATGTTTGCCTGCCATCTGAAAAGATTGGTTAGTGGCATAACTCGCCAACGGCCAGCCGCAGCACTGCGTCCGCCCTCGATAGTAAACCGGAGTTGCGCCGATCGCCCGAAATACATTTTCCATCGATTCCGGTTGGTGCGGGTCATCGTAAAGCAGCTTATCCTGAGCTCGCAGCAGGTAGCATCCATAAAAAGACGCGCACTTCAAGCCCGAAAGCTTGCGGGTGACTCGCTTCTGCACCTCGTCGAGCCCGTAATCTGCAACGATCGCCCACAACAGATGTTTCACCTCGGTACTGCCTTGATAAGGCGAACAGCCTTGTTTTTTTAGTAAACCGTTGACTTTTTCTATGTAGTTGGGATCGGTTTTTTGGCAATCCTTGAGGCGATCGTCCACATGACCGATTACCCCTTGACAAGTGCTGCAATGCGTCAGCAAAGGCAGATTCAGTTCCTCAGCCAAAGCAATATTGCGGGCGTTGACGGTATCTTCGAGCAACTGCGAATCTTCCTTGAAAGTGCCAGAACCACAGCAAGAAGCTTTTTTGAGTTCCACCAGTTCAATCCCCAGCGCTTGAGTCAGTGCTTGAGTAGAAAGGTAAAGTTCGCGGGCGGCCCCTTGGGCAACGCAACCGGGAAAGTAAGCATATTTGAGATTTGGGGATGGCATAATTGTTGCTGCTGGGGAGACAAGGCAAGGGACAAGAAAGGAGAGCGATCGAAGTCGGGAGGCTTCCTGCTTAGTTTTCCCTCTTTATAATTAACGTATCACCGCCTAGCTAGGAGCCAATTGTCAGTTTTTCTCAAAGATTTTGAGTCCATGACTGACGCACCCTCGACCAAAAACCCGGTTCCTCAACGGTATCAGGTGGCTAAACGAGATGATTGATTTTGGGCTATTGGGGGTTTTTTGCCTTAGTCCTAGAGTTGCTGCGATCGTCCTTGCCCCAATTGTCGCTAGCCCGTGTCACTTAGAAAAGCGGCCAGCCTTTCTGTTGCAGATCCCCCTTTCGGATAAGATTAGATACGCAGCAACCAATGAGGACACGATGTTATGAGCCAAGACGACATTTTTACTAGAGTCCAGAAAATTGTGAAAGAGCAACTGGAAGTCGAGAATCTGAGTGATGTCAAGCCCGAATCCCACTTTGCTAACGATTTAGCAGCAGATTCCTTAGATACAGTAGAGCTGGTAATGGCCTTGGAAGAAGAGTTTGATATTGAAATTCCCGACGAAGCAGCCGAAGGAATTACTACGGTTCAAGCTTCTGTAGATTTCATCAGCAGCCAACTGGCAGCTAAAAAATCATAAAATACCTGTCTTTTCCCCAAAGAGGAGAGAAGTTAGAAAACTGAAAACTCCTCTTTTGTTCTGCGTTCTGGGTGTTTAATTTTTTGAAACTGAAATCATGACAAATTTAGAGCGTAAGCGCGTTGTTATCACGGGTCTCGGCGCGATTACACCGATCGGCAATACCTTGTCCGAGTATTGGGACGGGTTGCTTGCCGGGAAGAATGGTATAGGCCCGATCACCTTATTCGACCCGTCGCGGCACGACTGCCGCTTTGCCGGAGAGGTGAAGGGTTACGACCCACACGACTATTTAGAGCGCAAGGAAGCAAAGCGGATGGATCGCTTTGCTCAATTTGGGGTGTCAGCGAGCAAACAGGCTCTTGCTGATGCGAAGTTGGAGATTAATGACCTGAACGCAGAACAGGTGGGTGTCATTCTTGGCACTGGCATTGGTGGCCTGAAGGTTTTGGAAGACCAGCAAGAGATATATCTGACTCGCGGCCCCGATCGATGCAGCCCGTTTATGATTCCCATGATGATTGCGAATATGGCCGCGGGCCTGACGGCGATTCAAACGGGCGCTAAGGGGCCGAACTCTTGCACGGTGACGGCCTGCGCTGCCGGGTCAAATGCGGTGGGCGATGCGTTTCGCCTAGTTCAGGGGGGTTACGCGCAAGCCATGATTTGCGGCGGTACGGAAGCTGCGGTGACACCTTTGTGCGTGGCGGGTTTTGCTGCGGCGAGGGCGCTTTCGACTCGCAACGATGACCCGACTCATGCTTCTCGTCCGTTCGATCGCGATCGTGATGGTTTTGTCGTCGGCGAAGGTGCTGGCATTCTGATTCTAGAAGAAATGGAACACGCTCTGGCGCGCGGCGCGAAGATTTACGCAGAAATCGTCGGCTACGGTTTAACTTGCGATGCGTATCACATGACTTCTCCGGTACCGGGGGGGGACGGTGCGTCGCGGGCGATGGCTTTAGCGCTCAAGGATGGGGGTTTGACGCCGGATATGGTGAGCTATATCAACGCTCACGGCACGAGCACGCTTCCCAACGATTCTACTGAAACAAAAGCGATTAAGCGGACTTTGGGAGACCACGCTTACAAAGTAGCAATTAGTTCTACTAAGTCAATGACCGGTCATCTTTTGGGCGGTTCTGGGGGAATTGAAGCGGTGGCGACGGTAATGGCGATCGCCAATGACAAAATCCCGCCGACAATTAATCTGGAAAATCCCGATCCTGAGTGCGATTTGGACTATGTTCCCCATACAAGTCGCGATCTAAAAGTTGATGTGGCGCTGTCGAATTCTTTTGGGTTTGGCGGCCACAACGTGACTCTGGCATTCAAGAAGTTTGTTCAGTAACGGGTAATCCAAAAGTCTAAAATTAAAAGGTGAAAAATTAATTTTTCACCTTTTAATTTTAGATTGGGCGATCGGCTGTTAAGTAAATCAACTTAATTCAGCCTAAAATGCGAGCGCGGGTTAGAGCCCCGCAACACTTTAACTGCTGCGGGGTTCTGGATATTCTGTTTTTTGATTAGCCGTTGCTCATATCATGTCCGGGCGAGGGCTTGACTCAAAATGCTTACTTGTCATGAGTCAAGCGCAACGAAGTAAGCGCGTTGCCGAAAAGGCGAGATTCTTCAGTTCCTTCATGACTCAGAATTACAACTACTCAAGCGGACTTGATATCACTTAGTTTGTTAACAGAAGGAGAACTCTAAAAATATTTTTCCCCAAACAAAAAGCGCCCCTATTTCTAGGAGCGCTTTTTGTAATCGAGGACTAAAACTTAGCCGTTGATAGAAGGAGCAACCATTGCTACGGGAGTTGTCTCACCAGCAGCCAAGTCGAGAGGGAAGTTGTGAGCATTGCGCTCGTGCATTACTTCCATACCCAAGTTAGCGCGGTTGATCACATCAGCCCAAGTGTTGATGACACGACCTTGAGAGTCGATAATCGA
>NZ_JAUBSF010000243.1:0-1075 GCF_036704615.1 Microcoleus sp. K4-B3 | reverse complement strand
ACATATTTAATTATGGACTAATGAGGGGCATGGTATTTCTGAGTATTTGTACTCATCGCATAAGTGTTATGCTCCCGACATCAGTTCCGCCTGACTCTCCAGAAAGTTTCAACGGTGTAGCAGAAAGACTTACTAAAGAAATATCAGGAGCTTATAGACCGGATCAATTTGCTAATCCTAATAATCCGTTAGCCCATTATTGAACGACTGGGCCAGAGATTTGGTCAGACAGTAATGGAAAAGTTGATGTTTTTGTCGCCGCGATGGGAACAGGTGGCACAATTTCTGGAGTGGGCAAATATCTCAAAGAACAAAATCAAAATATAGTAATTGTTGGTGCAGATCCAGAAGGTTCCATCTTTTCTGGTGACACCCCCAAACTTTACAAGGTTGAGGGAATTGGTGAAGATTTTATTCCGAAGACGTTTAACCGCCAAGTTATAGATGAAATGGTCAGAGTTAGCGATCGCGAGTCTTTTAATATGGCTCGCCGTCTAGCGCGAGAAGAAGGTTTATTGGTGGGAGGCTCTTGCGGTACAGCAGTAGCAGCAGCTTTTAAATATGCAGCCAGATTATCAGAACCGAAACAGATTGTAGTGCTGTTACCAGATACAGGAAGAAACTACATAAATAAAATCTATTCTGATAGCTGGATGCAGGAAAATGGTTTTTGGGAAGAACCAACCAAAAAAACAATAAAACTTCAAGAGATACTTGCCCAGAAACAAGATTTTCCCTCACTCGTTTCTGTGAGTTCGCAGGACACATTGAGTCAAGTCATCGAAGTTATGCAAAAATTGAATATCTCGCAAGTTCCAGTTATTGAAAATTCTCACATTATTGGCAGTTTAAATGAAGCAGCTTTAATGAAACTGCTGCATGAAGGGATCAGTTTTTCTAACCAAAAAGTTGGGGCTTTTATGCAGGGTAAACGCATCTTAACTTTAACCCAAAATATGCTACAGTTAGAGCCGACTAATTTTCTATGTAGTTTGTTGTAGTTCATGAGTGCTATCAATGGCAAGAGGTTTTAGTAAAGCTGTAACTTCCCAACAAAAACAAACAGATTCATTGC
>NZ_JAUBSF010000242.1:0-1076 GCF_036704615.1 Microcoleus sp. K4-B3 | reverse complement strand
TATTATACTGATGATCGATAAAAAAGTCATTCTGGGTTCACGAGTATTTATACTCATCGCAAAAGTGACACGCTCCCTTGGTCAGATGACTAAATTGCGGTTTTCCGCTCTGTTTCGGCTGTAAGTTACCCTCGGTTTGTTGTTGCTTTACCAGTTTTTGGACGAGACTTTTACTGACAGAAAATCTGGTGGCTACTTTTCTAATTGACATCTTTTCGGACATATGTGCTGTCACTATTTTTTCTCGGAGATCGAGGGAATATGCTTTCATTAGCTTTGACTACCAAATGATATTTTATTCTTATTTATTGTACCGCATAACAGCGGAAACCGCTGTAAGAGGCTATCTGTCGGCAGCAATGCTCAAGTAGGCGGAAGCTTTTGGTTTATGGAGTTAAATTATTCAAGTGTGAAGCATTCCTAAAGGAGAATCATTAAATGGTAGAGCTTTCTGACAAAATAATTGAATTAGTTATTGACAAAGTTTTAATTGGCGGTATCGTTTTAGCAGCAGGTTATTGGCTCAATAAAAGATTCGAGATATTTAAGAATGAGACTAACGAAAAATATCACCAGAGACAATTAATTGCTGAACTTGAAAATCAACAAAAGCAACAAATCTCTATATTAGAAGATCAGATTGCTATAGCCCAATACAATGCAGAACTGGAACTTATAGAAAGACAGATTTCCTAGTTTTACTGGCCTATATATTTAAGATTAGAAAAAGATAATGTAATGTGGAAACGAATAAAGTCTTTGAGCGCTGAAAAAAATGTTTTACCCGAATCTGCAAGTGAAGCTATAGAAAAAGAGTTCATCCTTAAGAATCACCAAGAAATAGTTGAGATTATAGAATCTAAAATACATTTAGCAGAAAATTCCAATGACAGCAAAGAGTTGATAAATGAGTTGCTGAAGTATATCAAGCACGTTGCAATTTATAAAACAATCCGTTCTATAAAGGAACTTCAAAGATTTAACCCAATTGACCTGAATGGTAGAAGTTCACGGGGTTAGCGTGGCAGAAGAGAAGGAGGAATCCGACCAGAACGAGTACTCAAGACAGATTCAGT
>NZ_JAUBSF010000010.1:0-125736 GCF_036704615.1 Microcoleus sp. K4-B3 | reverse complement strand
CCGCCGCTGAAATTTGTTTACGGTCAAGGCACAAACGCAGAGCAAATGTCGCCGTCCGAAAACTTGAGGCGGCGAAAAAAAGGCGGCACTCCTGTCAAGCTAGCCCGCCAGCGGGTGATTGCCCGGTGCATCCGCGAACTGTTCAAGGAACTGTGCAGCATCGTCAAAATCTCAAATCTAAAAGGCCCGCAGGAGTAATCTGTCTGCGGGCCTTTTAATTAGTAAAAAATTGGTTACAGTGAATTACTCATGGGAGTGTGGGAGACTGGGAGTGGGGGAGACTGGGAGTGGGGAGACTGGGAGAATTGCAATTTTTGTGTTCTCTCTTCCTTCAGATGATGCACAAATCTCTCCTCGTGTCAAACTGTTCAAACACTAAATAGAAAGTACAAAATATATAGAGGGAGTCCAATAGTTAGAATAACCAAGCAGGACGGTCAGAAAATGAGCAATTTAGGTGTTAGTTACCTTTTATGGGCAGCTTGTTTTTTCGGCCCATTCGGACTCCACCGCCTCTACAACGGCAAAATTGGTACGGGTTTACTGTGGCTGTTTACCTTTGGTTTGTTTGGGTTCGGGCAATTGTTTGACTTGCTGCTGCTCCCGAACATGGTGGACGAACACAATGCCACTCTCAGGGGCAAACTCGGCGTATCTCGCGAAGGTATACCGCTATATCCCAGCAGCGGGGCGATCGCCGCGACATACCCCAAGCAAACTCCCGACCAGTTAGGGGTTAAACTCCTGAAGGCAGCTTATACCAAGAAGGGAAGATTATCTGTCACCCAAGGGGTGATGGCAACCGGCGCTACTTTTGCCGAAGTGGAAGAAGCTTTCACGGCAATGCTCAAAACGGGTTATGTGAGTATCGAGAACGATTCAGTAACTGGCGTTGTGATGTACCACTTTCACGAACTTTAGCTGGTGCGGGTGCGTCAGAAGCGGGGATTTTCGGGGGTTGTTCGAGAAGCTAATCGCTGACGCACCCTACCGGGATTTAGCTGCTGCGGGTGCGTCAGCTCGGGGATTTTATGTGTTGTTCGAGAAGCTAATCGGTGACGCAACCTAACTACTAGCCGAAAATCTGAGCACTCCCCGAACGTCTCACGCCTAAAATCTAAAATCTAAAATCTAAAATCTAAAATCGACTGACGAATGCCTTCTGACGAATGCCTTCTGACGAATGCCGTTTGTGGAGGAAGCATTGCTGGCAAAATCGGCTAGAATGTTTGTTTGTCTATATAAGCAGAAAGTATTTAGCGTCATGGCAGTCCCTAAGAAGAAAACCTCCAAATCCAAGAAGAATATGCGCAAGGCCACATGGAAGCGCAAAGCTGTAGTGGCAGCTCAGAAAGCTCTGTCCCTAGGCAAATCTGTTCTGACTGGGCGTTCCAACAGCTTCGTATATCCCGGCAATGAAGAAGAAGAGGAAGAATAGAAACGGAATACAGGGCATTGGGCGAACCCGATGCCCGATCGATCAATCCATTTTTGCGGTTGGTAAAATCAGCATGGCATCGCCAAACGAATAAAAGCGGTACTGATGCTCGATCGCTTCTCGGTACAAATCCAACAGCCGAGGCCTTCCAATCATCGCACTTACCATCATCATCAAAGTAGAGCGGGGCAAGTGAAAATTGGTAATCATCCCCTCTACAACCCGCCACTTGTAACCAGGGTAGATAAACAAATTTGTCTGGCCGCAAAAAGGTTGCAAGGAAAAATCGCCGCTCGCCGCTGCGGCTCCCTCTAAAGCTCGCACTGCTGTTGTACCCACGGCAAAGATGCGCCCGCCTCTGGCTTGAGTTTCGCGGATTTTCTCGACTGTGGCGGGGGGTACTTCCACCCATTCGCCGTGCATTTTGTGAGCAGTCACGTCTGCCACCTCCACCGGGCGAAACGTCCCTACTCCCACGTGCAGGGTGATAAAAGTTTTTTCGATTCCCCGCTGTTCCAAGCGGCTGAACAATTCTTCGGTGAAGTGCAGGCCTGCTGTGGGGGCAGCCACCGCCCCAAGCCGATCGGCATAGACAGTCTGGTACTGTTCCGCTGAAGCTTGGGAATTGTCGATGTAGGGCGGCAGGGGTACGTGGCCGTATTCGTCCAAAAACTTCACCAGACTCGCATCTGTGGGGATGTCAAACTCCAGCAGCCGTCCCCCTGTTGCCTCGTCCCTCTCTATAACTGTCGCAGTCAATCGACGACGATCGGACACCTCCACTTCGGGAACGCAACAGCAAGGATCTGCTGCGGAGTCCTCACAGGGTGGGGCGATCGGCTCAAACTCAATTTGCGATCCCAACTTTAAGCGTTTCCCCGGTTTAACCAAAGCCAGCCAGCAGTTGTGCTGCCGTTCTTCCATCAACAATATCTCGACAGCCGGGCCGTTGGGTTTGTGCCCGTAGAGCCTCGCTGGCAGCACGCGGGTGTTGTTGAGTACCAGCAAGTCTCCCGGCTCGAGCAAATCTGGCAAATCCCGGAAAATCCGGTGTTGCTGGCTGCTGGGAGAATCTACAGCCAGCAACCGAGAACTGTCCCTCGGCACTACGGGATTTTGGGCAATGCGCGAGGGCGGAAGTTCGTAGTTGTAGCCGTCCAAAGACCAGTCAATCTCTGTCATCGAGTGAATTCCTATCAAATCAATCTGTCAACTAGGTAACAAATTGGGTAAAAACCCCCATCCAAAGTCGGGTGCTTTTCCCCTTGTGGTAGCGGGTATATACCGCGACGATAGAGGTATAGCATCATCTTTGCTCGAAGGATCGTTATGGAATACCTCTACTACATCGCCAATACTAGCCTTACCCTGAGAGTCGTGGATTACCTGCGCACGGCTCATCATCTTCCCTTGCAATTTATCACCGTTATTCACCAAATTGACGGCTGGGTGGTAAAGGTGAAAATGAGCCAATATTTAACTCCAGAAATGCACGGGGATTTTCGGGCTTTTATGAACGAACTCGGGATTCCTTACGATCCTGAAATTCGCTTGCAAATGGCACTTTGGAGTTTGGAAACTGGACAGTCGCCACTGAGCGTGATGCGCCGCTACCAGGTGGCAGTGGTTTGTCACGGCAGCCCTGACCGCAAGGAAATTGAAGCGTTTCGCCAGCAGTTTGTCAAGGGCTTGGGATATTGCCCGGAAACTCTCGCCTAGACTGCTACTGATATAAATTAGCTGTTATGGCAGAGGGGGAGAGGCAGAGAAAGGGAGAGAGGGAGAATATTTAACGCTTTTTTCACGTCCCTTAAAGATCGAGAGAGAAATGCGCGACAGGCTAGGGAAATTAACAATTAAAAACTACCTAGTGGCATTGCTTTGTGATTTTACCCTCTAATTTTTAATTATATATTTTTAATTGCTAAAAGCCGCTCTAATGTATTCTTGCAGGGTAAGGCGGTAGTTTTCTGCAAGGGCGGATTGAGAGTTCGCTGCTGTTAACGGTAATATTTGCTTAGTGTTTGGTCGTGAAGGTTCGCACCTGACTAGAGCGACATCAAAGCGACAAGAATTATTTGCTAAATCTGGACGAGTGCTTAAAAATATTTCGGCTGTTTGCCAAAGTTTGGCTTGTTTTGTGGTATTAACAGCCAGCATTCCACCAGCATCCCAATTTCCCCGGCGGCGAGTTTTTACCTCTACAAATGCTAATGTTGAGGATTGATGATTGGGAAGAACTCGGTTTTTTGCGCTTTCTTCATCTCTTCCGAGTGCGATGATGTCAATCTCTCCCCAGCGACAGTGCCACTGTCGGTGCAAGATTTCCCAGCCTTGCTGCTGCAACCACTCGGCGACTAAGTTTTCTCCCAATGTGCCGATATCCCGAGAGTTTGGGGATTGGGGGGAATTGGAGTCAGCCGTGGCGATCGGGCGATCGCGCTTTCTGGTAGAATTCAATTCTGAACTGTCACGGCTGCCCATTAGCTTTAACTTATGAATTCTCGAATTCGCCAACAGCGCAAAAATATTTATACTTTCTTGCTGAGTTTTGTTATTTTAGCAGTAATTGCCGCTGGGGCGATCGGCATTAATCCCGCACCTGCTTTCGCTTTGGATCACGACAAAGAAATCCTAGTCGGCGCTGATTTTACTGGCAAAGTTTTGACTGACGACAGTTTTAATAAAGCTAATCTTCGCAACAGCAATTTTACTAATGCAGATTTGCGGGGCGTCAGCTTTTTTGCGGCCAATATGGAAGAGGCAAATTTTGAAGGCGCTAATTTGACGGGTGCTACTTTAGATTTAGCTCGCATGATGAAAGCAAATTTAACTAATGCTATCCTTGAGGGTGCTTTCGCTTACAATACCAGACTCGAAGGAGCTGTCATTGACGGTGCTGATTTTACAGAGACACTGCTGCGAGACGATATGATAGAAAAACTTTGTAAAGTGGCAAAAGGTACTAATCCCGTGACGGGTAGAGATACTCGCGAAACTCTTTTTTGCGATTATTAAAAGGCTAATTAAACGGAACTTACCCCGCGTGCGGGGTAAATTCCATGTCAACCCTCTGGCAGTAGCGCGATCGGGCTTGAGCCACGGCCCGATACATGACTATAATGCCAGCGGAACCCCCAGCACATCGACGAAGGCTTTCTGCTGTAAAAAAGGAGTTGCCGTCGTCAGGTCGAAACTAACTGAAACAACCGTTAGTTTAGGCTACACTCGATTTTAAAATATTGAGATTTCTTACTCTAGTCAACCTGTTTACGGTTAACTCACGAAATTTAGTTCAATTGCTAATCGATTAGGCTACTCAATGACGACAGAATTAAATATTGGTTCTCAAAGATCGCCAAACACTCTCCATGCTTGGGGTATAGCAGTGTTGGTTCTTGTCACCCTAATCTGGGGTACAAGCTATCCGGTTATCAAGGGAGCTCTCAGCAGTCTTTCTCCTTCTGCAATATTTGCAACCCGCTACGTAATAGCAGCGTTGCCGTTTACCCCCTATTTGCGCTTCCTGAATTTTTCCCTGCTACGGGATGGAGTCTTCTTATCACTGATACTGTTTCCTGCATCAGTCCTCCAAACCGTTGCCCTTGAGACGACTACTGCCGATCGTGCTGCATTCATTGCCAGTTTCAACGTCATCCTAGTTCCTCTGCTAGGGCAACTGCTAGGTAGGCAGGTGTTCCCAAAAACTTTCCTCGCCGCAGGAATTGCCATCTTTGGCATTGGAGTGATGTGTTGGGAGAGTGAACAGCTCGCGATCGGCGATCTGTTGATCTTGGGCAACGCCTTCCTCTACTCGATCTACACTCTTAAGCTTGAGTCCACCACGTTGCGGCACCCCATTTTGCCACTCGCCGCGATCCAGCTTTGGGTGATAACAATATTTTCTTTAATCTGGGCCGCTCCAGATCTGCTTACACAACAGGAGGCAATTGGCGCGAATCTTGGTATTCTTTTATATATTGGCTTATTTGATACTGCTGCTACGATTGTGCTCCAAGTAGTGGCTCAACGATGGGTTAACGCTTACCAGACGGCGCTAATTTATACGCTAGATCCGATTTTCGCAGCGGTTTTCTCGTTTCTACTACTGGGAGAGAAACTTGGAATACGCGGTCTGATTGGCGCAGCTCTTGTAGTGGTGGCAATGGTTTTTGGTCAAAGCAAATCTCAGGACGCTGAGCACAATGGCGAAATCCAGGTTAACGAGTCGATTGTTGCAGCGCTGTCAGATTCGGATACTGAGCCAATTAATGTTCCCGTGTCGCTTCAGAGTAACCTCGTGGAATTAGAATTAGATTTGTAATTTGTATTAAGAGTGAGGAAAATGGGTTTCGATATTTTCATCCAGCAAACAGAGAAAGGTAGAGGTGTTTTTGCCAGCCAAGGCTTCCGTAAAGGTGAGACTGTGGTGGTTGGACGCCGAGTCGATATCTTGCCCGAAAGAACTACTCACTCCATTCAGATGGACTTTGACCTGCATATAGAAATAGATGAACCGGGATTATTGATCAATCATTCTTGTAGCCCAAACACAGGGGTTCGGAATAATCAATTCGGAGCCTACGATTTCGTGGCATTGGTTGATATTCCTTCGGGAAGCGAGATTACATGGGATTACTCTACAACAGAGTACACTTTCATTGACATTCCCAAATGTTGTTGTGGCTCCACCGAATGTCGATCGAAGATCCTTGGATATAAATTTCTCCCTGACGAAATCAAGAAAACGTATGGTGAGTTTATCGCCGATTACCTCAGAGTAACCGCACCTGAAACGGAACTTCCCCCGCGTGCTCTTAAAGTTCCTAGTATTGCCCCCATCAGTAGGGCGATCGGGCTTTAGCCCCGCCGGATACATGACTGGAATGTCAGCGGAACCCCCAGCACATCGAAGGCTTTCTGCTGTAAAGGAGTTGCCGTCGTCAGGTCGAAACTAACTGAAACACCCGCTAGTTTAGGCTGCACTCGATTTTTAGCGATCGTCGATAAATTAGTCACTAACGTCCGAAAACTTTGAACGGGAAACTTCTCCAAAGTACGCTTTGTTGAAGCTTTCCGTTTCGCCGGAGTGGCAGACAAAACCTTGACAACCACCGAACCCGACTCAGAAGCATCTAATATCAAATCCGCGCTTCATCCTCCTGGTAAAATCGAGTCAACATTCAACATTCAACCATCCTTCAGTTTTTCGACCCCGACTCAACTCAAATCCGGTAGCATCGGAATAATAAAATCGAGTCAACAGTTAACACTCAACAATCCTATCAAATCCGGTAGCATCGGAATTAATATTACCTACAGCTTTAGACACCGCAGTGCCGTGTCCCTACAATTAATCCGGGTAGGGACACGGCACTGCCGTGTCCTCTATATAATTCCGGTGCAACCGGAAACAATGTCAAGTCCTAGATTTTTGATTGTTCCTAACAAGGACTTTAGCCCTGAACTTCTAGAAAATTCCACCCCAAGGTACAGATGTTAAATCGTAAAAATTAACTTGACGCAGCCGCTCTAATTCCTTGAGCCATTCTTGTTCGGCACAGAATAGTTGGTGATATTCTATAGCCTCTTCGCCACTGCTAGCGGCCTTGGCTTTTTCCCACATATTGAGTGCAATCCGGCGGCGCTTCATGCTGATAATTTGCTCGATACAGGCGAGGGCAGATCTAATTACTAGAGGCGCGCGATAAACGTTTCTTT
The DNA here is from genome assembly GCF_036704615.1 of Microcoleus sp. K4-B3. Taxonomy (NCBI): domain Bacteria; kingdom Bacillati; phylum Cyanobacteriota; class Cyanophyceae; order Oscillatoriales; family Microcoleaceae; genus Microcoleus; species Microcoleus sp. K4-B3. Next base: position 118,577 of record NZ_JAUBSF010000010.1, on the reverse strand, counting down.
CTGAGAACTCGTTTAAGTGAAATAAATGCGAGATTTGATTGAGTTGATTGGGATATTCAATGAAGCTATCTTGCAATTTCAATATTAACTCTGAAGGCGCTACTTGTAAAGACATTTTGTGCAATATTTCTGCATTCACAATCTGGTGCCACAAAAATCTGTGATGAGAAAGGCTAAACTGCACGTCTCTAGCTTCTATTGCTTCTCTGACATCTTGGCGGTGTTCAGGACAGTGCAAATAAATCTGCAATAATTGCGCTTCTGCTTCTTCTAAAAGACTGCGGGCTACGGCAGATAAACTTGATTTTGAGCTTTTATTTTCGCTGCTTGCACGCTGCTTTTTATATTGTTTGTTCGGCTTCAGTTTGTTTCTTATTAACAGAGGCATTGTCAAAGATTCGTCTTGACTTTGCCGCTTTGCCCAATCGCTGCCTACTTGATTGAGCAAGTTCTCTGCGAGCATTTTGGTGAGTCTATAATCTCCTTTGCTGAGAATTTCGGCGCATTTTTGCAGGTAATGTGCTAGCTGATTGTCGTCAGTGATATTGGTTAATAAATTAATGATTTTTTTTGTAACTTGCTGGGAAGTATCTGCTTGCTTCAAATCTTGATTTACGAGCATTTGTTGCAGTTGCCAGTCGAGCCACAACGGAGCATTTTCGAGCAATTCTCGATATTGTTCTGGGGAGTATGTTTTGAGGTATTCGTCGGCATCTTTGCCGTCGGGAATGTTGAGCACTCGCAGTTGTACTTCTCCTTGATAAGCGAGTTTTTCTATTTCTCCAATAGCGCGTTCTGCTGCTTGAGTTCCTGCTTTGTCGGCGTCGAAGTTGAGGATAATTTGTTTGGAGTCAGTGTAGCGCAATAACTGTCGCACTTGGTTTAAACTTAAGGCGGTGCCGAGGGAAGCGACGGCGTTGGAGATGCCGGCGGCCTGAAGTGCGATCGCATCAAAGTACCCCTCTACAACTACTGCGCGATCGGCTTTGCTAATGGCTGTTTTCGCCGTATCTAAGGCGAATAAAGTTTTGCCTTTGTCGAACAGTTCTGTTTCGGGAGAATTGAGGTATTTCGGCTGTTCGTCGCCGAGAGCTCGGCCGCCGAAACCGATGACTCTGCCTTGGGTGTCGCGAATGGGAATCATAATCCGATTGCGGAAGCGATCGTAATAACCGCTGCCGCCATTTTTTCGGGGTACAATTAATCCAGCTTGTTCTACTAATTGCGCCGGATAGTTTTTCTGTTCTACTAAATAACTGTAAAGTGCTTCCCAACCTTGGGGTGCATAACCTAATTGAAATTGTTGGATAGTTTCTTCGCTAAGCTTGCGCTCTGATTTGAGATATGCTAAGGGTTCTTCTCCTGGGGTTTGCCGCAAAGCGTGTTCGTAAAAGTTGGCTGTTAGTGCTGAGATTTCATAGAGTTGTTCCCGCAGAGAAATTTGGCGCTGCAATTCTTGTCGGTGTTCCGGTTCGACAGTTTTGACGGGGACTTGATAATTTTTAGCTAATTCTAATACTACTTCGCTGAAAGGGCGTTTCTCCAATTCCATGAGGAATTTAAAAGCATTGCCACCTGCACCGCAGCCGAAACAATAGTACATTTGTTTGCCTGGGCTGACTGTAAAGCTGGGAGATTTTTCGTCGTGAAAGGGACACAAACCTACGAATTCTTTGCCGCGTTTCCGCAAGACGACGCGACCGGAAATAACGTCTACTATGTCGGCTCTTTGTTTGACTTCTTCGATTGTTTCTGGATGCAGCCGGGGAACTTGCATAGGGCTATTTTAGGCAAATTGAAAGTATAGCGAAAGGAAGAAGGAAGTTCGGCAACGGATTATTTAACGGATGTAACGGATGTCAGGAAGAAGGAAGAAGGAAGAAAAGCCAGGGTTTTAGCAAGTGAGAAAGTGTTAATCGTCTTAGGCATTACTATATGTTTATTTTGAGTGATCGCACTTTAGTAAAGCACAAAACTGACTTTCAGGACTTGCACACAAAAACTCTAGCGTTCCGGGTTTTTATACCAGGGCTGATGGCTGTTACCAGATTTTTTCGTAAAAAACCCTGTTTTTCCGTAAGGCATAAGTTTATTGTAAGATATTTACACTAACTGTAAGGAGCATCGAAAATAATGCGAATTTTAATGATGGGCGGTACTCGGTTTATCGGGGTTTATCTTACTAAGATTTTAGCAGCACAAGGGCATGAAGTGGTGTTGTTTAACCGGGGCAACAAGCCTGTACCGGTTGCGGGCGTAAAACAGATTCAGGGCGATCGCACAAATGTCGAACAACTAAAAGAAAAGTTATCGACGGTCGAGTTTGACGCTGTTTTTGACAACAACGGTCGCGAACTCAGCGATACAAAGCCTTTAGCTGAAATATTTAAAGGGCGGGTGCAGCACTTTGTTTACATGAGCTCTGCGGGGGTTTATTTGAAATCGGATCAAATGCCTCATATTGAAGGGGACGCTACTGATCCTAAAAGCCGACATTTGGGTAAATGCGAAACCGAAAATTACTTGGCCGAGTCCGGTTTGCCTTGGACTTCGATTCGCCCGACTTACATTTACGGCCCCCAAAATTATAACGATTTAGAGGCTTGGTTTTTCGATCGCATTGCGCGCGATCGACCGATTCCGATTCCCGGTAACGGAATGCACTTCACGCAGTTAGGGCACTGTCACGATTTGGCTAAAGCAATGGCGGCGGTTTTGGGCAACGAAAGGGCGATCGGGCAAATTTACAACGTTTCGGGCGATCGATTTGTCACCTTTGACGGTTTAGCCCGCGCCTGCATTCAAGCTGCCGGCAAATCCCCCGATTCAATTAAAATTGTACACTACGATCCCAAACAATTTGACTTCGGCAAAAAGAAAGCTTTCCCGATGCGATTGCAGCACTTTTTCGCTTCAGTTAATAAAGCTGTTACCGAGCTTAACTGGAAGCCGGAATTTGACTTACTTTCTGGATTGAAAGATTCTTTTCAGAATGATTATGTAGTTTCGGGACGGGACAAAGCTGAGATAGATTTTTCAGTCGATGACGAGATTTTGAAATCGGTTCAAAGTTAAGTTAGAGTGGGAGCGTCCCAATGCCCGAAAAAATCTAGAACCCCACCCTAACCCTCCCCTTACTAAGGGGAGGGAACAAGAAAGAAAGCAAACAGACTGTCACAGTAAAGTTCGCAATGCGACATTACATCGCAGCCAAAGGTAGCTACTTAGAGGTTATAGCAAAACTCAACAACGACAAGTCTGTAATTATTGAAATCCAAGTTCTCAACAGGCCGACATTGAGCAAGCTAGCTTTGTACAATACAGCAACAACTGATGTAACTAAATTAATGATTGAAGAATTGCACAAGGGATTCCCACCTGTAATTTATTTTATTGAAATCCGGACTCCCCAGTTGTCGCTCGACCAATTAAAAAATTTAGATAACCCATGTTAGATTTTTCAAACGCGGAAGATTTGACATCTTGGTTGGAAGCTAATTCTCCAAAAGACTAGGAAATATTAGGTGAATTTCATGCTTGGAATAACACTCGGCAATCGCTACAGTATTATCCGTCACTTGGGAGGCGGCGGATTTGCTCAAACTTATTTAGCTGAAGATAAGCAGCTACCAGGCAATCACCTCTGCGTCGTCAAGCAGCTTAAACCTCAAGCAACAGATCCCGAAACTCTACAGGTAGCTAGACGTTTATTCGATACCGAAGCACAAGTTTTGTACAAATTGGGAAATCACGATCGCATTCCCCGAATTTTTGCTTTTTTTGAAGAGAATCAAGAGTTTTATCTAGTTCAAGAATTTATAGAAGGCCACGATTTAAGTCACGAAATTACGTCAGTTGTTCCGGGCACAGCAGGAGTCATGCAGGAAGATGCAGTCATTTGTATATTGCAGGAACTTCTCGAAATTTTAGACTTTGTACACCAGCAAAATGTGATTCACCGCGATGTCAATCCCCGCAATATCCTCCGCAGAGATAGAGACGGAAAATTAGTTTTAATTGACTTCGGCGCAGTCAAAGAAATTACTACTCAAATCACCAATCCTCAGCCCAAAAATAGCTTGAGTGTGAGCATCGGTACTCCCGGTTATATGCCTAGCGAACAAGCTCACGGCAACCCGAAACTCAGCAGCGATATCTATGCCGTCGGTGCGATCGCAATTCAGTTCCTCACTGGCATAAACCCTCACCAAATGCCAAAAAACCCCGATACAGAGGAAATTATTTGGCAGGACAAAACATCAGTCAGTCCTGAATTTGCGAAGATTTTAGATAAGATGGTAAAGTACGATTTTCGCCAGCGTTATTCTAGTGCCGGCGAAACGCTGCAAGCTATTAAAGAATTGAAAAATTCTTTCAGCGGTACAGTTCCTGTATTGCCTCCGGTTGCTGCTGCGAAGGGGCCGCTCAAATCCCGAAAAAAACTGTATTTTAAAATATTGTCTATCGTTAGTTTAATTGGCATCAGTATTATAGCATCAATTTATGGTGTAAACACTTTTAATTCTGCAAATGCAACTGACTTGTATAACCGAGGCAATACTCTTTACAATTTAAGCCGATTTGAAGAAGCTCTGGCAGCTTATGAGCGAGCAATAAATCTCAGGCCTGACTACGCGGAAGTTTGGCAGGAAAAAGCCAAAACTTTATATGAATTGAAAAAATATCGAGAATCGCAGTCAGCTTATGATAAAGCCATAGAATTAAAGCCGGAATACTTGGAAGCTTGGACGGGACGCGGTTATGCTTTGGAGAAGTTGCAACAGTCTCAAGAGGCGATCGCCTCTTTTGATAACGCTTTGAAAATCCAGCCAGACTATGCCGCAGCGTGGGAAGGCAGAGGCGATACTCTGTTAGATTCGCAGCGGTACGAAGAGGCGATCGCATCCTACGAAAAAGCTGTACAATTTCAGTCCAATTTGTACCATTCTTGGTACAATCTGGGACAAGCTTACCAAAAATTAAAACAGTACGATCGATCCGTAGAATCCTATCAAAAAGCACTTGAAATCAAATTCGACAATTATGAAGCTTGGTACAATTTAGGCAATATATTCCTAGAATTAAACAAAAACCAAGAAGCTTTTGAAGCCTACGAAAAAGCCGTGCGGTTTCAGCCAAATTTTTATCAAGCGTGGTACAGTCAAGGCATTGCTTTGCTGAAAATGCGGAGGCATGAAGAAGCGGTAGAAGCTTACGAAAAAGCTGTCAAATTAAAACCTGATTATTATCAAGCATGGTACAATTTAGGTTGGTCATACCACGAATTACGCAAGTACGAACAAGCAATTGAGTGTTATAACAGAGCCTTAGATTTAAACCCGAAAGAATATCAAGCGTGGTACAATAGAGGCAATGCTCAGTACAATTTAAAGCGGTACGAAGATGCGCTAGTCTCTTACAATGAAGCCGTCTATGTCAAGCCTGACTATTCGGAAGCCTGGTACAGTCGCGGCAATGCACTTGTGGCGGTAAAAAGATACGAAGATGCGATCGCCTCCTATGACAAAGCAATTCGCTACAAACCGGATTACGGAGCGGCAATGGAAGCAAAAAAGCGGGCAGAAAGTCAGCTAGGAAGTAGCCCGCTAGAATCCCAAAAACAACAATAATTGTTATTAGTCCCCCTCTGCTAGGACTTTGGGTGTAGTAGTGATTTTACGACCCCAATAATCGTGGGGGTAGATTATCTTTTAGCGAACAGCGGGAGCAATTACGGTAACTCGGCGGCTGTCTACTAACATCGGCCAAAAACCTCGATCGCTCAATGTTTTTACAGCAGCAGTAGCGGCGTTTTGATCCGTTGTATAAGCGACGAACAAAAAGGGACGCTGGCCGTAGGAAGCTAAGCCTACTTGCGTGCCTAATGCTTCCCTGACTTGGGCGGCTAATTCCGGTTGGTTGAAGTAATCTACTAATACTGCATAACCAGGGCCCAGGGATTGGGGATTGAAGGCAAGATTGCCGCTTGCAAGATTGGTGATTGGTTCAGAATCGGGCGCTGGCTGAGGGTTGTAGATTGGCAAATTTTGGGGTAGTGCCGCTGCGGGCGATCGTACTACGTAAGCTTGCAATCCGACAACATCTTCGATGTATTTAACCCAATCGCTGGCGATTTGCGAGTCGCGAAAGCCACCAACTCGCGTCACCGTGTCATTGATATACCGACAAACTGTGTTGTTAGTATTTCCAGGGAAAGAGCGTTTTGCTCTTTCTTGCTGTTCGGGTGTTGGGGTGACAATTAACAGTAGATATTCATCGGACTGGGGCGGTTGGCAGCTCGACTCAGCTTTAACAGAACTCGATAAAATTGTCAAGGCAAAAAGGGCGATCGAAGTAGCAGAAAATAGGGGGAGAGACAAAATATATTTGTACAATTTACCCCTAATTGTTGTTATTTTTTTTGTCGGATATTTGGCTATTTTATTCATGCTGTCTGTAGGGAGGCGAGGGCATCGGGAATAGTTGGTGATGGTGCTGGAAATTCACCTGTCAGTACATATTCTAATCGCAGTTTCAACCAAGTGATGAAGACAGGATCGGTAGAAATAATAGCGGCGGCTGGCTGAGGGCATTTTGCTTTAACTTCTGCCATTGTCGGTGCTTCTAGGAAAGCCGGCTGTTTGACCAACCAGAAGTCTATTTGTTTTTCTTGTTCGTTGTAGTTGCGAGTTCTTTCTTTAAACACTTCATCTAGGGCTTCTTCTTCTAGCAAAAAGCGTTGGCTGGCTAAAACGTAGTAGTAGGTTTGCATTTTTCTCGGTTGTTAGAGGTTGACGGTTAGCGGTTAATGTCGCCTGTACCGGCCAGTTTTGCTGGTCAGGCGCGGGTTTGCCGAGTTGCGGCAGTTGGAGAGTTCTAGACTCTTGTGCCGTTTACTTTACCTTATTTGCTGTCATCTTGGATAGATGCAGAGCAAGTCGCCTCAGAAAAATCTTTGGTGGTGAGAGTTGGGGGAGTTGCGGGTTGTTTGGGGATTTGGGCGATTATTTTTCTGGCGGGTGATTTTGTGGAAAATTTAGGTGACAATAGGAAATTAGATGGAATTGCACGTTGAATAATTACCAATTATTGAGACAATCAGGGGGTTCTTCAACCTAATTGGGAGTAGTTTGCATATGAAAACACTTCGGACAGTTTTTGATTGCCAACCCTAAAATAAGGCTTTCATGGCGATTGGGCGATCGAGCTGCCTGGGTGAAAATCAAGGGTTTGTGACTACTACCTAAAAACAGTCCTGACTATTGTATTAAAAATGTAAAATGTGTGGATGGATTTGCTCGCGCCGGAATAGCGATCGCCCCGCTGGCACTTCCGCCATCCCGCCAAAAGCGATCGCCCTCCACCCATGCTCAAGTAAGCTCAACAAATCAGCTAAATTTGTTGCCCGCGGAATGCAGCTAAAGGCTAAACTAATCTAAGTTTTACCATAAAATTTTCTCCCCATTAATGAACATCGCTTATTTAGTTAACCAATATCCCAAAGTCAGCCACAGCTTTGTCCGCAGAGAAGTGCTAGCCGTTGAAAATTGCGGCATGAAAGTCGCACGTTTTTCGATCCGATCCTGCGAGTCAGAACTCGTTGATGGGGCCGACAAACTAGAGCAAGAATTGACTAAAGTAATCTTAGGAGTTGGTGTACAGGGGTTAGCGTGGGGTTTGCTCCGCGTTGCCACAACTAGACCCATTCGATTCATCGAAGCTTTGCGGTTAATGTTCAAAGTTGGCTGGCACTCGGAACGGGGGATTTTGCTGCATCTAGCTTATTTAGCAGAAGCTTGCATTCTTTTAAATTGGTTTGCAGAATCGGGTACAGCACACGTTCACGCTCACTTCGGCACAAATTCCACAACAGTTGCAATGTTGTGCCGCGTGCTTGGCGGCCCGACTTACAGTTTCACCGTTCACGGCCCTGAAGAATTCGATAAAGCCACACTTCTTTCCTTAGACGAAAAAATTAAGCGATCGACCTTTGTAGCAGCGGTTAGTTCCTTCGGTAAAAGTCAGCTTTTTCGGTGGTGCGATCGAACTTTTTGGTCAAAAATTCACGTCATACACTGCGGTGTAGATGCTGCATTTTTAGCTGCACCCTACGTCCCCATACCCGCAGCACCCCGCTTAGCTTGCATTGGGAGGCTCAGCGAACAAAAAGGTCATTTGTTATTGCTAGAAGCTGCTAGCTTGCTAGCAGTTCAAGGCTTGCAGTTTAAGTTGGTACTCGTAGGAGACGGGCCGCTGCGATCGGATATTGAACAGCAGATTCTGCAACTCGGCCTGCAAAACCATATAGAAATTACCGGCTGGGCTAGCGGCGATCGAGTTCAGCAAGAGATTTTAGCTTCGCGGGCAATGGTATTGCCGAGTTTTGCTGAAGGTTTGCCCGTCGTAATTATGGAAGCCCTCGCTCTCAATCGACCCGTAATTAGCACTTATGTTGCTGGCATCCCGGAGCTCGTAGAACCCGGAGTTTGCGGTTGGTTAGTTCCTCCCGGTTCCGCAGAAGCATTAGCGGTAGCGATGCGCGCGGTATTGGAAGCACCTGTAGAAAAACTAGAACAAATGGGGAAAACAGGAGCCGAGAGAGTTGCTCAACAACACAATGTTGATTTAGAGGCAAAAAAATTAGTGGCGCTGTTTGAGAGTGCTTGAGAATGGTGCAAAACCTATTTATTAACTGACATCTTGCACCATTATTAATAAGTCTTTCAAGGGCGGGATATCCTGCCCACCCCACAGGAAAATTAATTGTTTGTGGAACAGGCAAGATGCCTGTTCCTTTAATTAAAGCAACTTACTTACAAACTTTTTAAGGAATAGGAACTGACCGCAACAATCGATCGACAATCGTCTTAGCCCTCCTTCCCCCCGCCGGAATCAACCGGTGAGAAAGTACGTGCGGCGCCAAATCCTTCACATCATCCGGGGTAGCAAAATCCCGCCCCGAAATAAACGCCAAAGCCTGGGAAGCCCGGTGCAAAGCCACCGCACCCCGGGGACTCACCCCCAGAGTAATCTCCTCATCTTCCCGCGTCGATCGCACCAAATCTACAATATACTGTTTCAAAGACCCTTCCACCTTCACAGCAGCGCACAAACGGCGCAATTCCTGCACCTCTTCCAAAGAAATACAAGGCTGCAAATCTTCAACTGTAAAAGTATCAGAAAGCCGTTCCAACATTTGCAACTCTTCTAATGCAGCGGGATAGCCCAAAGTCAAAGACAAAGTAAACCGATCCATCTGCGCTTCCGGTAGCGGAAAAGTGCCTTGATATTCGATCGGGTTCTGAGTCGCAATCACAAAAAACGGCGCGGGAACATTCCGAGAAACTCCATCTACTGTCACCTGCTTTTCTTCCATAACCTCCAGCAAAGCTGACTGAGTTCGCGGCGTCGCCCGATTGATTTCATCGGCAAGCAAAACATTAGCAAAAACTGGCCCGGGCAAAAACTCAAACTCTCCGCTGCGCGGATTCCAAATATTAGTACCGGTGATATCCGTCGGCAACAAATCGGGAGTGCACTGAATCCGCTGAAATTTCCCATCGATCGATCGCGCCAAAGACTTCGCCAGCAGAGTTTTTCCCACACCCGGCACATCTTCCAGCAGCGCGTGCCCGCCCGAAAGCACGGCTACCAGCACCAAGCGAATAGCATCAGCTTTGCCAACAATAGTCTTGCCTAGATTTTGTTTGAGCCGCTCAATATGTTGTCTCATATCCCTGATTGCTAATTGCTAATTGCTAATTGTTGATCGAACATCAAATTGCTCAAATCTTAAGTCTTTGCCTTGCGGACTTCCGATTTGTCCAACTAGAATTTAGTCTGACTCATCTTGCACCATTTTTAAAACCGATCGCCCGTTCTAGATCACATAATTATTAGACTTTAGCAGTTAAGAGGCTTCTAGCAATATCGCAATCTGCCTGAATTTGAGTTTTGAGAGCATCCAGAGAAGCGAATTTTTGTTCGGGTCGCAAAAACTCTACCAAACTCGCGCTCAAGGTTTTACCGTACAAATCCCCAGACCAATCTAACAGGTGAACTTCCACAGTGGGTTGCAGGCCGTCTACCGTCGGGCGGCAACCAACATTCATCACCCCATTGACAAAAGATAAATTTGATGCTGTGTCGGGGATTACAGATTTGGGGTTTTCCCGCTGATAGGAAGAACTTTCATCTTTCATCTTTTCCCATCCATGTTTCACCGAGACTCGCACCGCGTACACGCCAAAACGTGGCAAAAATTTTTCCGGTGGCAGTTCGATATTAGCCGTAGGAAATCCGATCGTCCTGCCCAGCCGCTGTCCGCCAACCACAGTCCCGACTAAACTGTAAGGTCGCCCCAGCAACTGATTCGCTCTTGTGAGGTCGCCGGATGCCAGACCTTCGCGGATTGCAGAACTGCTGATCCGATCGCCCTCACCGCAATTGTGCAGGGGTACAAGACCAACATCAATACCGTAACCCGAGGCGATCGACTGCAAACCCACAGCCGTCCCAGCGCGTCCCCGTCCAAACCGAAAATCAACCCCCACACTAATTCGACTCGCTTTTAGTTGTTGCACCAAAATTTTCTCGACAAACTCAGAAGCAGTCAAAGCCGCCAATTCTCGATCGAACGGCAGCAGCACAAGTTGCTCGACGCCCATTGCTGCGAGCAATTCTACCTTTTCTGCCAGAGGCGTCAGCAGTTTTTTCGGTTGACCCGTAAAAAATTCTTGCGGGTGGGGATCGAAGGTCACCACAGTGCTGTAAAGTCGATCGACCCAATCATCATCGCGACCAGAGAGGCTGTTGCCCTCTGCCCAGGGGCCTATCAAACCCTCGAAATTATGGTGCTTGTCGGCTCGATCGGGCAGTGCTGCTGAGTCGTTGTAGCAGGTCGCCGGAGGTTTGCTTTCCAAATTTTCATCTGTGCCAGCGTTTGAACGCAAGTTTTCTCCCGACGCAAAAACCGTCGCAGAATTTGGCCCAGGCGATCGATTTAAAATTGGCTGCACGACTTGTCGATGCCCTAGGTGCAAACCGTCAAAGTTTCCCAAGGCAACAGAAGTTGGAGTCAGAGCAGCCGTACAAGAAGAAGTTACCCACACGCTTAAGATTTTGACATACTTAGCCAGATTGCGATCGCCAGTCGATGTTAGATTTTAGATTTTAGATTTTAGATTGACTCCACAGATGCAATCTGGGAAATTGAACTTTGGTCTAAACTTTTTGGTTTTCCACGGCAGCAGTCGGGGGCTTGTATCCGTCTTTGAGGTCAGCCATAACTTAAATTTGAGATTTCCGACCTCAACATTTCAGAACCATCTGGCAATCTCAAATCCATCAGACAGGCACTTTAGGCGCTTGCACCGACTCTTGAGACAAATCGCGATCGGGAGGCAGCAACTGTAACGACAAACCTTCCCGCGCCATCAAACTGTTGGGGAACCTTTGAGCCACTTGTTCTCCCACCCTGTCTAAAAACTCGTCATTGTGCAGCGGGTCGTGGTGAAAAATCACCAACTTTTTGACATTAGCAGCCTTTGCCACCTTCACCGCTTCCTGCCAAGTCGAATGTCCCCAGCCGACCTTGCTGCTCTTCTCCGAATAATACTCCTCATCGGTATAAGTAGCGTCGTAGATCAGCACCTCAGCATCGCGGGCCAAATACAGCACATTTTCGTCCAAACGGTCGGGCAAATGTTCGGTATCAGTCACGTAAGCAGCCGAATACCCCCGCCAGTTCACGCGGTAGCCTACAGCTTCCCCGGGATGGTTCAACAAAGCAGTTTCCACCTTAATATCTCCGATTTCCAGCGGTTGGCCCACTTCTATATCGTTAAATTTCAGGTCTGCCCCCATAATTTGCAGGGGCACCGGAAAATTCGGGTGGAGCATTTGGTCGTGGAGGCGCTGCTGGATAGTAGCATTATTAGGAGAAGGAGCAACTGCCCCATAGATATGAAAACAATTGCCCTTAATAAAAGCTGGGACAAAAAATGGGAATCCTTGAATGTGATCCCAGTGAGAGTGAGTAAAAAACATATGAGCTTCTACGGGCATCTGGGACAGGAGAGTTTGTCCCAAAACCCGCAATCCTGTACCGCCATCGAAAATTAGGCGGCTGTCACCCACTCGCATTTCTATACAGGGCGTGTTACCCCCGTAACGTACTGTTTCAGCCCCAGGAGAGGCTATGCTACCTCTAACGCCCCAGAAGTGAACCGTGAATTGATTTTGCATACTAGATATGGGTTTTCCTGCAAGATTGTTCCGGCGAGCCATCGGTAAGGTGTTTACATACTGGTAGGGGCTTTACCATCAAACCCAAGCTCTTTGACGGTCGAGAAACGCACTTGTTGGAAGTGCCAAGAGTCTCGCTTGCCAGAGAATGCAAAACTGTTGGGCTTGACAACTGAGCAAGAAATTACAAAGTAGACTAATCAAGTCTCGATCGTAAGTTTTCTTTTCTTCTCTTCACTAGCCTAACCTCCGCAGACACGGTTTGGGGCAGCAGTTGTGCCTGAGTTTGGTCAAAAGCTGCTGTTTTTCCAGCCTCCGCACTTGCCGAACAGGATCGCGCGGTTGTTGGCGCTGCTGCTTCACGGGTTTGAACCCGGATGATGCCCTTCCTGCTATCTAATCGGGTCGATCGACCATAATATCCAGGCGCCGGGGCGGGTTGACGCCGATATCTGGCTGATCTTGCCGATCGGGCGTGACGGGACGGCCCCTAAAATAATTACGGTTAATTTACCGGACTTGATATGCTCCAGCCAGCGAACCCCTACCCATGAGGATCGGGGACTCCTTTTAACGAGAAGCCGGTTTAATTAACTCAATTCCCATTAATTCCAAAATCTTAGCAGTTTAGGAATGCTCCTGCGATTAATTATCAAACAATACTGTCTGAATTCTCGGGCGGCCCGGAGACTGCTGTCCGTCCAGCTAACCCTCAGTCGATTTTAAATTTTAGACTTCGGCAAGCGCTCAGTCGAGTCGAGCCGTCGAGTCGCGCTCAGTCGAACGATTTTAGATTTGAGATTTATACTCCACAGATGAATCTGCGAGGTTGAACAAGAGTCTAAAATTTTTGCCTTTCCACCACGAGTGTCGGAAACTTGTATCCGTTTTTGGGCGGGGTCAAGCTGTGAACCGAGCATCATTTGATAGCCGGGGACAGCGATCGTTCGGGGCTGCGGGCAAAAACCTAAATTTTCCTCGCGCATTTCTCGGCGGACGAATTCAATCACCCAAAATAGCCCTATTTCCTGAAATTAAAAATTTTTCGGTTTTTTGCCCTCAGGCCAACTCCGATCGCCCTTGGGCCTCAAGAGTGATTCAGAAATATTATTCGTTGTTGAACTGTTGTGCTTTTCTCAACAATCTTTAATTACTCTATCTTTGGTAGTGATTTATCGGAATTCTACCAAGTTGCCGTACTCACCACGAGTTTAAATTTCTGGTATTATAGAGTCTAAGACTCTTGGTTTCCGAGAATCTAAATCAGTGGTAAAAAAGCCTGGAGCATACCATTTGAGATTTTAGATTGGGAAAGACTGATTATGTAATGGTTTGAAACAGGCCGACAGTTGCAGAGTTTATTGAAACGGGTATAAGTTAAAGTTATTTGTCAAAAAAGTCAGTATGGATCAAGTTAAAAAAACTACAACCAAGCTGAATCGATCGCCAGTGAAAGTGTCCGATCGCACTTTGGAACTCGATCGGCTCCCGTCGAGCGAGCTGTCCTTAGAAATGACTGAGACCCGAGCTTTGAGGGAATTTAGTTCGGACGATCGCCCGCCGGGAACCCCAGCAGCGACAGGTCAGACTGCCGCAACAAAGCGCCGGAGGGTAGATGGCAAGACTTCCCGGGCTCGATCGCCTGTGGTTTCTACTGCCTTTCTCAAGTGGCTGCTAGAGGGTTTGACTCGATCGAAAGGTTGGCTGGCAGTTGTCACCCTGGCAGCAGTTTGGGGGTGGTGGAACAGTCAGTTACTGTTTTCCACGGGCCTGGGGATAGCAGCGATGATGGTGGTTTACCGAGGGCAGTCGTGGGACTGGCAATTGCTGCGATCGAAAAGCGAGCAATTTTGGGAGGGCCCGAACCGCCGATTTGTTTTAGCCGTGGGCACCGGCGGGATTGCAACCTTGGGCGCTTACATGAGTTTGGCGATTTGGGCGGACTCCGAGAGCCACTGGGTGGCTTTGAGCCTGATTTTGCAGAACTTTGGCACGATCGCGATTGCAGGGCTGTTGCTGCGGCAAGCGCTGAGTCTGGGCGCCTCAAAAGATGAAGTGGCGCTCGATCGCATCCTGGCAGATTTGACCGATCCTGACCCCGTGAAGCGTTTGATTGCAGTGCGGCAAATGACAGATTTGGTGAATAAGGGTGGGTTTGGCCCTGTGAGCTCTGTCAAAAGTTCGATCGCCCGCTCCCGCGCTGCCGAGTGCTTTCGCCTGATGCTGAGTCGGGAACCAGAAGCTTTAGTCCGCAATGCCCTTCTCGAAGGTTTGCAGACTTGGGACGCTACTTATGGCTTTGCTCTAAAATCCAAAAATCAAGTCATCGACTACTAGCTGACCGTCAAAAGCGTAAAAAGTAATTCGATGAATATTCGGAGCTTTTACGCGCAGGGGAGCGCTAGGAGCGATCGGAGAATTAGACCCGGCCAGATTGGGCGCCGGCATTTCATCCTGAACAATTGGGTTGCCGTCAATGTCGCAAGCAGATAAAACAGTTCGCCGCGAACTGGTAACAAGTCCTGACACCCAGCGAACTGGATGCTTAAAAGTTACTTCTATCAGTCCGCTTTTTGGGGCTCCCATTAACACTGTTGTCCCAGAACCCGTGAAAAATGCTGGGTTTGAAGGTTGGATGGCGACGGCATTGGTAAAAGTAACCCCCCAATGTGCAAACTGGTGCTCTACTACTTCAAAGCATTTCAAATCTTCTAAAGCTAGGCGGACGATCGCCGGTACGGTGGTGGCGCGCGATCGCACCTCTGACCCTGCGCCTGAGCGTTCTGGAGTGGCGACTACAGACTTTTTGCCGTTTAAATCCATGCTTCGATAGGCTGTATCAAATTCTGCAAACCCGTCAGATTGAAGACTTTTCGCATCAACCATAAAACCCTCGCGATCCCGTTTCCTGAGCAGTTGCATTTTTTGTAGACCTCCCTGAGATTACTTGTTTCTTCTGTTTTGGAAGTGATAACGGCGAGGCCCGTGATTGCCAAACCTGCAATTAGGAATCGAAACCCGATCGCCCCCCTCCAACAAAGACTTTCGACCTCAAAAGCCACTGCTCCGCAAAATATAGTGATTAATTATTCGTGATTGGCTCGCGGCTGCAAATCTGCCGTCTGTTTGAAAGCCAGATCTAAATACTCCTGCTTTCCGAGCGCCTACAAACCGGGTCGGCGAACAGACTTTTTTCTGTTGAGGGGTCTTACCCATCATTTTGCTATTATCTCCGATCGGCGGTAGTTTGCAAGGGTGAGGATAACTACACAGCCGAATTGCCCAAATCGCAAAACTTACTTGCTGTCTGTAGTTTCACGCTTCACCTGTACTAAAATAGATTTAAATCATTACTCAATCTTTACAAAAACGCCACCAGCTTTGCCATTTTTTTAAACAAAGACGGGGCGGCGGACAAAAATCTAAAATATAACAGTGATAGAGGTTTATTTATGCTTGTGCCCCTCGGCTTCGGTCAGCGATCGATAGTTACTTCTCTCGGCAGAATGGTTTACTACACTGCTGAAAAAATGCCTTGGATCGGGTTGCCGACCTCTACTTCGGAAAATAAACCGAATTTAGTATTTTTTCACGGTTTTGGGGGCGGATCGAGTGCCTACGAATGGTCGAAAGTTTATCCGGCTTTTGCTGCCGAATATCGAATTTTAGCACCTGATTTAATCGGTTGGGGACGATCGGAACATCCGCCGAGAAATTATCAAGTAGAAGATTATATCACAACTTTGATCGAATTTATAGAAAAAAGTTGTGACAGTCCGACAGATGCGATTGCTTCTTCCCTGACGGGGGCGATCGCGATTCGAGCTGCGATCGCGCGGCCGGATCTCTTCAAATCCCTAATTTTGACCATACCCAGCGGTTTGTCGGACTTCGGACAAGATTACGGCAGCAGTTTCTTCGCTAAGCTAGTCAACACGCCAATTTTAGACAAATTGCTCTACAGTACCGGAATCGCCACAGACGGCGGCATCCGTAGCTTCCTAGAACAGCGCCAATTTTCCGATTCCCGTCGCGTTTACCAAGAAATTGTAGACGCTTACCTCGAATCTGCTTTGGAACCAAATGCAGAATATGCCGCCCTGTCTTTTGTGCGGGGAGATTTGTGCTTTGATTTGTCGCTGTACATCACTCAGCTAACAACGCCGACAGCGATTATTTGGGGAGAAAAATCGCAGTTTACCGGACCCGATATCGGCCAGCGGTTAGCCAACCTCAACCCCGAAGCAATCAAAGTTTTTCAATCTCTGGAAAACGTAGGTTTGACTCCGCAGTTAGAAATTCCCGCTGTGACTATTGGCTTAATTCGGCAATATTTAAAATTGCTTTCGGAAGGGTGAAGAAGTTCGGCAACGGATTATGTAACGGATTTAAAGGATGCAGGTTCGGCAACGAGCAATGTACGGGATTTAACGGATGTAACGGATGGAGGTTCGAGGTTCGAGGCAAGAAGGAAGAAGTCAGAGGGAAGAAGGAAGATTAATTCCCAATTCCCAATCGCCAATCCCTAATTCCCAATTCTCCCGCCCAAAAACAGGCACAAGCCCCCGACGCTATTGAGGGTTTATCCCAAAATTTTAGACCAAAGTTTGAGATCCCAGATTCATCTGTGAAGTAAATCTAAAATCTAAAATCTAAAATCTAAAATCGACTGACTATTCTTTGACTCGCACATCGATGACGCTGGCGTTGAAAATGTACTTTTTGCCTTCAAGCTCTAGCGTAGTGCCAATTTTGACTTTCGTATTACCTAAAACCGGGCCATTTTCAGTAAGTTGACCTTTTCCCTCTAAGGTAAACATCATATTTTTGCTGAAGGATTCTTCTTCTCTGGGATCGGGGAGAGCTTTCAGAGTGCCGTTGGGCTGAGGAACTGCTAGGGTTCTAGTGAGAGTTTTGACAGATTTGATGGTAATCTGACCCGAGGGTTGATTGCGGATCACCACATTGATTTTATCGCCTGGTTTGAACAAATCTTCAACGTTTGTCCCTTTGAGACCGATCGCAATTGCATCAATTTCTACAGGTTTGACACTGGTGCCGACTTGGGCGACGGAACCGCCTGAAGTGCCGGGAAAGAAGAAGATGCCGACTGCAACTAGCAGTACGATCAGAGCCGCACCTACGTCTAGGATGCTGAGTTTGCCGAACAGTCGGCCTTGAGAATCCAAAATTTTCATAAATCGCTTAATTAACTGATAGCGACAGGAGTATGTTTACAAGCTCAGGACTTACACAGACACCGATGAAAAACAGATGCTGCCAAAGATCCGCTACCGCTGGCAATGACATACGTGATTGATGCGTAAGTCCTGAAGCTAAAAGATATTACCACAACGATCGCCCAAAATCCGCATGACTTGGGCGCTTAAAGCAGAAGGCAGAAGGCAGTTGAGGGCGGTTGGTCGGGCAGTGGTCGATCGCCCGGAGGCTGGCGGCGCAGTTAAAAATTGGCAAAAAGCTAGAATAGCAACTAAGCAGCCTCAAATTGCGTCTGCCTATTTAGTGACTTTTCGAGTTTTTCCTAAAATTTTACGTAACTTCTGCCACGTATCAATCATGTTAAAAAGTTTTTGGTTGACTTGCCGGCGTACCTGCGGCCGGGGGATTTATCTGTTTCTGTCGCTGATTGTGGCTGCGGGTATCTGGGTGATTTCCCCGGAACAGACTCAAGCATTTTCTTTGCCTGAACTGATTTTTCGGGGCATTCAAGTTATCCAATTGTCGAATATGTCCGATAGCCAAGAGGTGACTATTGGCCGACAAATTAATCAGCAGTTGGCGAACAGCGAGTTTAAAATTGACCGCGATCGCGCCACTACACTATATATCAACCGCATCGGTCAGCGACTGGCCCAGGAAAGCACTCGCCCGAATATTCCTTATACTTTTCAAGTGATTGATGACGACAATATTAATGCTTTTGCGACAATGGGCGGTTTTGTTTATGTGAATAAAGGTTTGATGGCGGCGGCGGACAATGAGGCCGAATTGGCAAGTGTGATCGCCCACGAAATCGCTCACATTAGTGCTCGCCACGCAATTCAACAAATGCGTCAAATGGCGATCGCTTCTGGTGTAGCTTCGGCGACTGGGCTCGATCGATCTCAGGCGGTTCAGATTGGGGTGGAGTTGGCTTTGCGGCGCCCCCACAGCCGCCAAGCTGAGTATGAAGCGGATCAGTTGGGATTGCAAACTATGGGGCGAGCGGGCTACGCTCAATCTGGGATGGTTGATTTTATGAAAAAGTTGCTCAACAAGCCTTCTCCTCCGAGCATTTTGAGCACTCACCCGGCTACTGCCGATCGCATTGCTGCTATCTCGCAGGCGATAGACCCGGAGCTCGCTAGCGGTGAAGGTTTGAATAATGAGGATTACAGGTTAGAAATCCGCAGGCTTTTGGGTTCGTAGCAAAAAGGTCATACAATTTGAGATTTGAGATTTTAGATTGGGATGACCGATCTTACTTCGCGATCTTCGCGTCTTCGCGGTTCGTTAAAAAATCAATCTAGTTCGTAGGGCGCGTCAGCTATCGGGTCAATTTGGATTTAATCGATCGAACTTAAACTGACGCACCCTACAACTACAAATTGATTTAATACTGCTGTTGAACAACAGAATCGATCGCAGGTTCCGGGGGTGCAATCTGCTGCGGCTTCAATTGCCGAACAACTTCGTCAAACGGCAAAATTCGGACTTGATTGTTAAATACATTTACTTGATAAACTCTGCGGTAGCTGAGGTCAAATCCTGTCAGCCAGCCGCTTTTGGGATGATAAGCACCCGTGTCAATATCCAACCACCCTTCACCCCTGACTAATTCGCCCGGTCGGACGCCATGAAAGGTAAAGGTGATCGTGTGACCGGTGATAATTAATTTATTGGGAAAATAGGGTTTCGACATGGTGTGAAATTCCCTGCGAATCCAACACAGTTGTTCGATCGACTGTTCATCGATCGACAGATGGGGGTCAACGCCGGCGTGAACGAGCCAGATGTCCCCTAAGTCCAGGTGCGTGGGGAGCGATCGCAGCCACTCTAAGTGTTTGTACGGCATCATCCCTGTATCTCTGTAGCTCGCTACTGTCGCATCGCCGCCGCTGTACAGCCAAGATTGCCACGCTCGCATATCCATCGGCACCCCCGACAAAGCCTCCAGCATGAGTTGTTCGTGGTTGCCCAGCAGAGTTTGGTAGGGGCTTTGCTGGACAAAATCTAATACCTGAGCGCTTTTGGGGCCGCGATCGATTAAGTCTCCCAAAAAATAGACGCGATCGTTCGAGCTGGGGGCAAGTGCCTCTAGCAGGGTCATTAACCCGTCGTAATGCCCGTGTACGTCCCCGATAACAATGCGCCGGTGCTCCATTGTGTTTATCCGCTTCCCTGACTCAAAATCCCCATCTCTAGCTTATAGCATCTGATTTTGCTGCTATTTGCCTCCACTCTTTTACGGTGGAGGGGTCTCACCCATTATACTGCTTTGTATAAAGATTCTGTAAAGCTCACCAGTAGCTGTTTGCGTAGCTACTGATATAAACACAGGCAAGTTGTTAATTATGCTTCTGCAACTGCTGTTACTCAGGCAAAGCTTTGAGTTATTTGACGCTTGAGGGTGCATCAGCGATGAGACGACGGATTAAGTCGAAAATAATCCTAGCTGACACACCCTAAAAGACGATCGAACCTGAAGGATTGTCACTGAGTCAAAGCTTTGAGGAATGTCTGGAGTTCTGCCAAAAAACCTTTCTTTTTTAGAGGTTTTGCAGGTGTGGTGGAGTCAGGATCGGCGCTTGGGAGAGAAGCCGCTAAAATCCGATCTAAATCGTCTCCGACAGGTTTTTGGGCGGTTTCCGAAATTAGTTCGTATTCGTCGTTTGTTTCCAGCCAAACTTGCCAGGATTGGGGGTAGCAGCGGAATAAAGCAGCAGTGTCTAGGGGTCTGATATAGTAGCAGGATTCGATTTTGTTGAGGAATCGATCGCGCAGTTGGCGGCCCGCATAGCCTATACCTATGGTGGCAACATCTTCGAGGCGCGGATTGAGTAAAATTACTGGGCGACCGGCCGCAGCTATGTAGAGTTTTTCGACTTGGGCCACTTCTACAGCAGCCGGGTTCACCAGCAGGAACAGTTCGTCTTCCGGTGCTATTTTCTCTTCAACAGCCGTGCGGCTGCTGCCCAAATCAGTGACTTTAAAGGGTGTTTCTCCCCAGTCGCGGCGCGCGAGGGCGGCAGCACCGGTGTCGGGAAAAAAGACTTTGACTCCGGGGTAGATTTCCTCAAATTCTGGGAGGAATTGTAGGGTGATAGACTGTGCTTGCAGGGCGATTTCTGGAAATACTAATTCGACTTGCAGTAGAGTTTTGCCGTCCGAGAGGGCGGCGGCGGTTGCAATGCGGGATTGGGCGATCGCCTCGTTGAGATCCTTGGGCAGTTCTGTCATTAATCTTATTATTTTTGCTAGACTTTTCTCACTCCTATTTTACCGCATTAAGCCACAAAAGCTAACACCGACGCAGGCGAGCCCGAACCTCCCAAAAGGCGCAATATTCCGATAACTAAAGTGATGTCAGCGGTAGGTAAAAAGTCGAGATTAGTCAGATTTTCCAGGACTATTAGCTGCTTTTCCAATACCAGTTTATTAACGGCAAAACTTTCATCTCGCCCGGTATCTACTCCGTGAGTGTCGGTTCCCACTCCAGCGATCGAGCGTTCTTCTAGCAAAAATTGAGTGGCTGCTTTGCCAAATCCGGGAAAGTGGCAAATGCCGCTCTCGTCTCGGTTGAAAAATGCTCGCTCGTCCTCCCATTTTTCTTGCCAGCCAGTATACAATAAAACTACATTTCCCGGTTCTATAAGTTTGTGCTGCCGTTCCCAAGTCAATATATCATCAATTGTTAAAGTGTAGTCGGGATTGGCAAGACTTTGCTCTCGGATGTCGATCGCAATTGCAGGGGAAACTAGCGACTGCGGCGAATAACTATCAATGCTCGCGCCTCCTGCATAAAAGCTGTTGGGTGCGTTGATGTGAGTGCCGCTGTGTTCTCCCATTGAGAATTTTCGCAGGAAATAGCCGTGTTTTTCTATTTGAGATACTGTTTCAAATTCTGTCGCTGGATCGCCCGGCCAGATGGGAATATTGGGGTGGATTGAATGGCTTAAGTCTATAATTTGGCTGTAGGCGATCGTTTTTAGATTGTTTGACTTTAATTTGTCTCTCATTATGTAAAATATATCTATTATTTATTAAACACAGTTGATTGGGTGACCTTCTGCGCTCTCAATCTAAAATCTAAAATCTAAAATCTAAAATTCGATTAGTCGATCGAGCGTTGCTTCCATCACATCCTTTGTTTGCCCGGAAACAGTATACACCAAAGCTTCTCGATAAACTCTCCCTGCCGGGTGCACAATACCGTTAGCAGCACCGCTAGAAACTGCAACCGCAGCGTGCCCGCAACGCACCGCTAAATCAATGGCTTGAGCTCGCAGCGCTAATTGTTCTGCTTTCGAGCTATGTTGAGATTGTGGGAAATTCTGTTTTAGCCGATCGAGCTTTTGCTCTAGTTTTTGGCAAGCTGCCGCTATAAAAGGTGAATTCTTAGCAGCCGCCGCTGCTGCAATTACATCCAATCCCGCTCGAATACAGCCAAAAGTACCGGGGACAAAATTCAGTATATTTTTGCTGTCGTTTTCCGAAATCCAGCCGACAGGTTTAACTGAAATTATTTCCGATTCGTGCAGCCACCAATTATCGAGAGTTGCTGTCACAGTATTAGTCGAGTTCATGGCGATTAACTGCATGATTTCGCTGAATGTTATTTTACTATTTTTGCGTTCAATATTAACAAAAGGTAGCAAACCGAAAACAGCGCGCTCGTCAGGAAGTACCGCCGCTACAATAAACTTTTGAAACAATCCAAAACCTGTTACCCAAGGAACTTTTCCTGACAATAAGTAGCCATCTTTTGCGGGAGTGGCGGTGACGGCTGGATTGCCCGATCGCCTCAAATGCGAAAACCCAATACCCAAGCGTAACTCTTTTTGGGCTATCGCGGGCAAGTATCTGCTTTTTAGCATTTCATTGTCGCTGTTGGCAAGCATGGCAGTTGCGCTGTGGTGCTGAGTTTGCAGGAAAGACAAAGCGCCGGAATATCGAGCCGTCAATTCCTGATATTCGTAAAAAATCTCCGGTGCAATTTCAGCGCCGCCCCATTTTTGGGGAACTCGCAATGCTAAGAGCGATCGATCTTCCAATCCAGTAAGTGCGGTTTTCAGCGCTTCCGAGTCGCTGTCGATAATTTCCGCGTGGGGTGCAACGTACTTTTGTAGGTAATTTTCTGTGCTGTTGAGAATATCTTGGGAATCCATTTTATATAATTATTTTATAGTAATTTTTATTCAAATTATTGTGGGCAAGCCTAAAAATTTGCCCCAAAACTAACTTATTTCCTCACATTTTTCACCCGGCTCTAGAACAGGCAAGATGCCTGTTCCACAAAGAGTAAATTTCTTGTGGGGTGGGCATCCTGCGTCCCTACTTATTTCCTCACATTGTGCACCCTTATCAAGAACAGGCAAGATGCCTGTTCCACAACAAATAAATTCTATCTATTGTGGAACGGGCATCTTGCCCGTTCATAAAAGGCTTGTTGAGAATGCAACAATTAACTTATTCCCACACTTTCCAAGGAGCCTTCCCTTCCTCCCAAAGTTCGTTTAAATACTTGTATTCTCGATAAGTATCCATCGCAAAGAAGAAGCCCTCATGACGGTAAGCCATCAACTCTCCCTCTGCGGCCAAACGCTGCATCGGCTCCTGTTCTAAAATACAATCATCTCCCCCCAAATACTCAAATACCCGGCGGTTAAATATCATATATCCAACACTAATCCAGCCGTCTATTTGAGGTTTCTCAGAAAATTCTACTACGCGGCTGTCGCTGTCTACATCCAAAATTCCAAAGCGAGAAATCGGGCGAAATGTAGTGACAGTTGCCAGCTTACCGTGAGACTTGTGAAAATCCACAAGTGCCTCAATATCGACATCAGCAACTCCATCGCCGTATGTCACCATGAAATTATCGCGATCGATATATTTTTCGATCCGTTTTACCCGCCCTCCCGTCAGGCTTGCCGCGCCAGTTTCAGCCAGTGTCACCTTAAAATCTTGTTCGCGATGTTCTTCATGATAAGTGATGGTATTGTTGCGGCCTAAGCAGATAGTAAAGTCATTGTTCATGGCTTCATAATTGAGGAAATATTCTTTAATCATGTTGCCGCGATAGCCCAAGCACACAATAAAGTTTTGGAAACCGTAATGGGCATAGGTCTTCATGATGTGCCAAAGAATCGGATGCCCCCCCACATCAACTAAGGGTTTGGGACGAAATTCTGTTTCTTCTCTGAGACGAGTACCGAGACCGCCGGCTAGGATAACTACTTGCATTTTTTCACATTTTTAATGATAATCAATTAATTTATCATCAATCATTAGTGATTTTTTCAAAGAATTATTAATATTTTCTCATAATCAGTAAAGCTTTGTAAACCACAAAAATCACGAAGTATTATAAATAATCGTAGGGTGTTCGGTGCGCACCGTATATTTGAATGCTGCGCGCAATTTATAACTTACGAATGGTAGATTCTAAAATAGACAAAAAAACAGCAATCATTTATACTAAATCTAAGAAAGAGATTCAACAGCAATGAAAAATCAACTCGATCGCCTAAAAAAGTTTTTAGGTATCCTCTGTGCGATCGCCTCAATAATTATATTATTCCAATCGGCAATACCTGGTGTTTACGCCACGGTTGTTGCACCGGAAATCTCAACCATACCACAAAACACCGTAGCTTTTGTTCCCAATATACCGGGCGGCGGATTAGACTTTCACGAAGCAGCAGGAGGGCACACTTTAGAGAGACACATTGGGAAAACAGAAGCACAACTAGCACAGCGACTCGCAAGCGAAACGAGAATTTCTGCAGCATCTTCCTTTAGTGACCGTTCTGTCGCCGAAGCGGCTATTGGAGAAGCAATGAACAGAAATCAAAAGGCGATCGACTCCTGGGTGAAAAGTCGAGACAATCGTTATACGATCGACTACAACGCCAACAGAATAATTGGCATTACTCTGCGTCGCCGCGCATCCAAAGCAACTTCAGCATCTCGCATGAAAATCGTCCTCCAGCGCAGCGCCAAATTACCTCCCGGATACTTTATTCTCACAGCCTATCCCGAATGATAAATCAATTTCCTCATTTAACCCAATTTTTCAGTTCCTACTTTCACCAAGACTGGCCGTTAGAAGCTAACAGTCCCAGTGATGTAGTTGAAGATTACC
This sequence comes from Microcoleus sp. K4-B3, assembly GCF_036704615.1. Lineage (NCBI taxonomy): Bacteria > Bacillati > Cyanobacteriota > Cyanophyceae > Oscillatoriales > Microcoleaceae > Microcoleus > Microcoleus sp. K4-B3. Next base: position 93,964 of record NZ_JAUBSF010000010.1, on the reverse strand, counting down.
GCAATAGCGAATCGCCCGCAAGTGTTGAAGCTGCATCGCAAGAACTTGACAAACTGCTAAAAATGCCGATCGCCCCAGCCGATTTAGAAGCATTCATCCTCGATGAATTAGGGTGTTACTACGACCCAAAATCAGAACATCAAACAGTCAGAGAATGGTTGGAAGCCGTGCAAAAATCTTTGAAAAATCCCAGCTAAATTCTATATATTTGTAAGAACACGGCTATATATTTGTAAGGACACAGCAGTGCCGTATCCCTACAATTAATCGCGGTAGGGACACGGCAGTGCCGTGTCCTCTATATAATTCCGGTGCAACCAGAAACTATATCACTTGCTAACCGTCAACAAGTAGCCTTCATGGACGTTGAAATTAGGGATAACATAAGCCAAGCTGCCGCTACCCACCGACAAGTTTTCTTCTTTAACCGTGACAAGCTTCTGCACCGATCCTTCTTGATTGTTGGGAATTTTTTCTAACTTTAGAGTGATTTTCTGACCCTTTTGAATACCTAGCTGCTCCAAATTTCCGAGGCTTAATGTTACCGTTGTTGCTAAGGAATAATTGCGGTCGAAATAACCTAAAAGTATCTGTGCTTTACCTTCTGGATTTGACTTGCTGGCTAAAGCGACAAGGCGATCGTTATCTGACCGACTCAGCACCCGCGAATTAACTCCGTCGGCATAAGCTTTGTAAGTCCACCAAGCTGCTCTCGGCTCAAAAGTATTAGGCGTGACCATCCCAGTCAGCGTATTGTTGAAGCAATTGCTAACTTTTCTAGCTCCTGCTGTATTCCAACAAGCTCTGCAAGCACCGTCGGCTTTTGCGTACTCCAACTGATAGAAATAACCTAAAATTTCCCCCGGCTGATACTGCGCTAATTCCCCGACAATCTCGTTGACGTAAATTTTTTGCAATTTCAGTTCTTTGTAAGAAGGACTTTGCTGAAAATTGCGTTTAGCATCGATAACATGATCGTCCACAAATAAAATTTTGCTATCGTTGAGTTCGTGCCAAGCTATGAAATTTACTTCCAGTTTGTTCGCTTTACAGTAATCCAAAAAGTCAGCGAGATATTCTTTGTTGTAAGTGCTGATACTCGGCCCGCCAATCATGACTGACGGCCCCAATTCTTCCCGCAAAATTTTGTAAGCCCTTTTGTAAGTTTCAAAGAATTGTTCTTGGCTTCCCTTCCAAAACGGATTTTTCAAATCGGGTTCGTTCCAGATATCCCAAATAATTTTCTTGCCTTTATTTTGCTGGGCTAACTGTCGGATGAAGGCTTCCCACGCGGGGTAATTTTGATAGGGCCAGCCTTTGGGATTGCTACCGTAGCCCCACAAGTCGCTGACTACCAGTTGAAACTCAGCTCCGTTGGCGATGACGCGATCGTAAATATCGAGTCTCCCGACCCGCCAAAGTTTCGGCTGCAAGGGTTTTATTGAGTTATCCGGCGGCTGGCTGGGGTCTATTCCGTGCAGCATACCACTCATGGAAATTGTTCCGGTGGCTGGTACTCCAAAATCTACTGTTACGTTCGATCGCAGTTGGGCAACAGTTGGTTGCTGCCCCAAATATGTTATTAACAGGACAGTTACCGCCGCTAAGCAAATTGGCAGCAGTTTATTAATAGGTTTGAACTTGAAGGTGAATTGCATATTGTATGGGGTGAGTTTTTAACTAAAACTGTTAGGGTATTTAGAAATCCAGAAGGGCGGACACGGGGGCTTCGACGTGAAAGTTGGGCGAACCGCACCGCCCTTACATAAATCGGATATATCGGTGTTATTCTTTTGATGTTAAGAATGCCATTTCGCATCGGAATGGCATTCTGTCATCCAAAGTCCTAACCAACAGACAAGGCAACTTCAAAACCCTGTATTGATTCTATCAATTGTTGCCACGCTTCGGAATGAATTAGCGAGTAAGTATCGAGTTTAACGCCTTTTTGTGAAGAGAACACAGCAAAACTTGCGATCCAGCTCAAGATGGTTTCGGTTGTCAACAGTGGCGTACATTTCCAAGATGACTGCAAATTCTCAACCATCCCGGACACATCCCCGCGTTCGCCAGCTTCCCATGCCTTCCATACTAAATAGTAGTAATTAAGCATACGGTCAACTTGCTGGATCTGCTTTTTGACTTTGGGGGCGATAGATAATTTTTCTTGTTGATTGCTGCTAGCGGATAAGGCTTGTTCGATAACCTCTGCGTATTCCACAAGCATCCGTTCTTCTTTGAATAATTCTTCAGCCCGCAGTTTGCAAGCTTGTCCTGCCAGCCTCCGCAATTCGGGATTTTCCGCCCATAGTTCTACCGTTGTAGCTAAGTCTTGTGCTGTTTTTTGCGGGTCAATTTTAGGATCGGCTATCAACTTTCCAGTATCTCCCAACTCTTCGGGAATGCCGCTGACTGCTGTGGCAATTACGGGTAATCCTTTCGCCATTGCTTCCATCACTGCTAGCGGCATTCCCTCTGCTTCGGAAGATAAAATAAAGATGTCGCTGGCGTCTAACCAATCGGCAATATCCCATCGCTGACCTAGGAATTTAACCTGTTCGGTGACTTCTAATTGGCTGACAGTTGCTCTCAATTCAGACTCCATATCGTCGTGAGTGGTAGAACCGGGGCCGGCCCACACAAAGTATAGCTGCGGCCAAACTGGACGATTTTTCAGTTGGGCGATCGCCTGCAATTGATACTGATATCCTTTAATTGGAGTCAGTCTCGCCGCCGTGAAACAAACGACAGCATCTTCGGGGATTCCTTGTTCTTGACGCAGGCGTTGGCGGGTTGAAAGATTTGGGGGTTCAAAATAACTGTTCGGCCTGCCATAATAAATAACTTTGCCCCGTTTTAGAGGCACTTTAAAAATTCGTTTGAACAAGTTGAAATTTTCCTGTGAAACTGCTACTACTGCTTTGGCTAAATCGTACTGATAGGAGACTGCATCAAAATAGGGAATTTGATCGCCCCGATCGAAAGTTTCATAATTGCGACCAATATAACCGAGAGTAACTATGTACGGTATGTTCTGCTTAATAGCAACTTGTTTAGCCGCAAAATTTGCCATCGGTGAGCCGTCACTAAATACAATTAAATTCGGTTGAGCCTGCGCGTAAATTTTTTCAGCATCCCCTAAATTGTAAGTAACTCGCAAAAACTCTTTGATCGTGTCAAACTCCAGCCAAATATGTTCTATACCTAACTTTTTTTGTTCGACAATTAAAGGGTTAGAAGCTTTAGTTTGAACGCTAATAACTTGGTAGCCGTCGGCTACTAATTTACACATCAGCGAGTGATTGAACTGAGCTAAACCTCCCACTCCGTGGTCTTCTGCGTACAGGAGAACGCGGGGTTTTTGCGGTTGGCTAATCGAAGTATGTGCAGGTTGAAATTGATAATAATTATTAACGGCTAATACTACGATCTCTTGCCATTCTTTTAAATTAGTTAAGGCATAAACATCAAAGATGTCTCCATTTTTTTGCGAATAATAGCTAAAATTTTCCAACCATTTAAAAACTGTTTCCGTACCTCTAAAAGGAGTATAATGAAGAGATTTCTCCAAACACTCGACCATCTCTGCCAAGTATCCATCGCGGTACATCCGCCACGCTATCCATACTAAACACTTGTAACGTTCCTCGCGTTTTAAGTCGCGGATGTGCTGAGGTAAGTCCAGCCGCGCGAAAAATTGCTCCATAACAATTTCCATATTTTTCATTACTTTCGAGCCGCCGGACATGAGATTGCTGTCGTGCTGGCGGTAGCAGGTTAATATCTCTTCTAACCAAACTGACTTGCCGCCTTTTAAAGCTAAACGCAAGACAAAATCTAAATCTTCAATAGGCGCAAAACGAGGTTCAAAACCCCCCAAGCGTTCCCACCACTCTCGCCGCAGCATCATGGCGCTGGGACGCACTGATTTGTTCAATACTAAGGTTTCTAAATCTAATTTGGGTGCTTCTTCCCAAGGCATTACTCCATAGATGCTTTCGTCCTTTTTATCAACAATAAGCCAACCTGTCTGCACCAAATCTAATCTGGGGTCAGCGTCAAAGCAAGCTACTTGTTTTTCTAGTTTTTCGGGTAGGAAGAAGTCGGCGCTGTCGAGAAAAGCTAAAAATTCGCCTTTGGCTAGTTCGCAGCCGCGATTCCGAGCTATTGCTGAGCCTTGATTTTCTTGATAAACGTACTGAATTACATCGCAGTAAGGCTCTAAAATTTGGCGAGTGTTGTCGGTAGATCCGTCATCTACGACAATAATTTCCCAGTCTGGGTAAGTTTGGTCGATCGCACTTTCTACGGCTCTAACAATGTAGCGTTCGCAGTTGTATGTCGGGATAATTACGCTGACTCGTACTGCTTTTTTGGGAAGTATGTTAGACATTAACTGTTGCCATTCTGGTAAGTTTCTTAAAGATTGCATAGTTAGGGGAAATCCGTAAGCTTTAGCAATAGCACCCAGACGATTTATCCAATCTATTACGGTTTTTATAGCAGAGTAAGGAGTATAAGGGAAAGATTTTTGGTAATACTCAACCGCTGCCACCGGATAGCCAGTATAGTACAAGTGCCATGCCATCCATGTCAGTGCTTCGTAGAAAGCAGGATTTTCTAACTCGCGGATGTGCTGTGGTAAATCGGGTTTGCTGAATAAATTCTGTTTTAATTTAATAAACAGATTTGCTTGTTTGAGAGATTTTTGGATTGACACATTTTTGTCATGCTGGCGATAACAGACTGTGATTTGTGGTAGCCAAGCAGCTTCGCAGCCTAATAGAGCTAAACGTAATAGTAAATCCGCATCATCTACGGAATCAAACTCAGAGTTAAATCCCCCTACAAGTTCTAACCACTTTCGTGAAAACATCATCGCGCTGGGAAGTACGGGCATCTGTACTATCCATGCTTCTAAGTCTAATTTTGGTAAATATTTCCAACATTTGATATCAGAAATTGTCTCTCCTTGCTCGTTAACTAAACGCCAGCCGCTATTGACAATTCCTAATGAATGTGAGGAGCGGAACAGCGCTACTTGTGCTGCCAACTTATCTGGCAAAAAGAAGTCATCTTGATCTAAAAAAGCAATTAATTCACCTTGGGATTCCTGAATTCCTCGGTTGCGAGCGGCTGCTACTCCTTGATTTTCTTGATAAAAGTAGCGAATTCTGTCCGTATAAGGCTGCAATACTTGATGGGTGCGATCGCTAGAACCGTCGTCTACAACGATAATTTCCCAGTTTGTATAGGTTTGACTCAAGACGCTTTCTACAGCTTGTGCGATGTAGCGATCGCCATTATATGCAGGTATAATTACGCTGACTTGCGGTATCGAAGTTGCCATTGACATGAGTTTGCTAGATGATAACGAAGGGTTGGGGAACCTAACACGGATTTAAACGCGGATACACAGATTTTTAATCGCTGTTGGGCTAGTACAATACAATTGTACTGATATTTACAGCTCTAATGCTGACATCAACCTAAATTGAAAATTTCACTTTGGTATTTTTAGGAGAGACAAAATACAGGTTCAAAACCCTGTATGCCCTCGACTAATTGTTTCCATTCTGCTGAGCTAGTCAGAGAATATGTATCCAACGGATGCCCTTTTAATGACGAAAAATTTCCAAAACATTCTACCCAGTTCAGCAGCGTTTCTGTACTCAAAAAAGGCGTACACTTTAAAGATTCTTGAAGCCACTGCTGCATCCCGATGAGATCTTCTTGGCAGTAAGCGTGCCACGCCTTCCACACTAAAAAGTTGTAGCGCACCCGGCTTTCTACCTTCGCCATCCACCCCTGCACCTGTTGTTGAGTAACAAATTGATCTGTTTCGAGATCGTCGCAAAGTAAAGCTTTTTCGATCGCCTCAACAGACTGTGCGAGCATCCGCTCCTCTTTGAACATTTTCTCGGCTCGCTGCTTGCAAGCTTGGCCGATTTGGCTGCGCAATTCTGGATTCATCGCCCAAGCTTCTACAGTTTCCGCCAATTCCCTCGCTGTTCCCTCCGGATCGGTATTCGGATCGGGCAACAACTTCCCAGTATCGCCGAGCCCTTCTGGAATGCCGCCCGCTGCCGAAGCAACTACGGGCAATCCTTTAGCCATCGCTTCCATGACTGAAAAAGAAGGTGCTGCATCGCCGAGAGATGTCAAAATGAATATGTCGCTAGCATCCAGTAAATCTAAGATATCCCAGCGCTGTCCGATCAATTTCACGCGATCGCTCACTCCTAACTCTCTAATAGCTTCCCTCAATTCTCTTTCTACATCGCAATAGCTTCCCTCACCATTCCCTGCCCATACAAAATACAGTTTAGACCACACCGGAGATTGTTTCAACTGCTTGATTGCTTCGATCTGATATCGATGCCCTTTAACCGGTGCCAATCGAGCAGATGTGAAACAGACAATGGCATCTTCAGGAATTTCTAACTCTTGCCGCAGGCGTTGGCGAGCCGAAGCATTAGGAGGTGCAAAATATTCAGGAGAGCGCCCCAAGTAAATCACTTGCCCCTTATGTTTCGGTAAATCAAAGTCATCGCACAATAAATTCAAATGTTCTTGTGCGCCAACAATCACCGCTCTAGCTTGCAGGCACTGATACAGCACTCCCTCTCGATAAGGCACTACATCCCCGTAGGCAAAATTTGCGTGAGCTGGCATGACTAACCCAATTACCATCATGTATGGTATTCCCATCTGAATAACTACCTGTTTAGCTGCAAAATTGGAATAGGGCCAGCCATCGCTAAAAATAATCAGATCGGGTTTATTAGTAGAAAAAATCTCTTGTGCATCCTCAGTATTTCTTAACACCCGCGCTAAATCTCTATGGCTGCTAAAATCCAGCCACAAGTGCTCTATACCTAACTCTCGTTCTCGTTCAACCAAGGGGCTAGAATGTTTAGTTTGCACGCAAGTGACTTGATAGCCCAACAAGGCTAACTGACAGAGAATGGCATGGTTGTACTGCGCTAATCCTCCCACGCCCGGATCGTCGGCGTTGTAGAGTAAAATGTGCGATTTCCTACGGGATAGCTTCGCTTCACGTGCTTTGGGAGGTGTGAAAATAGCACTCTCTTGGGATTGGGGCTGATGGGTCATAACCATCAAAATTATATCTTGCCATTCCCCTAACTGACTCAGTAAATAAGCATCAAAATTGTCACCGTATTCTTCAGAAACGCTCTGAAAAGTTTGCAGCCAATTTAACACTGTTTCCGTGGGCGAAAAAGGGGTATATTGCAATGATTTTTCCAAACATTCCGCCATCTCTGCTAGATGACCGCCGCGATACATCCGCCATGCCATCCACACCAAGCATTGATAGCGTTCCTGGTTTTTTAACTGGCGGATTGACTGAGGCACATCAGGTCTAGCAAAGAATTTTTCCATCAGAATTTCTGTATTCTTCATGAGCGGAAAACCGCTTGACATGAGATTGGTATCGTGCTGGCGATAACAGGTAAGTATCTCTTCTAACCAAACTGCTTTGCACCCTTTTAAAGCTAAACGCAAGGCAAAGTCTAAATCTTCCGTAGGCGGAAGCCCCGAATCGAAACCGCCCAATTTTTCCCACCAGTTTCGGCGCAGCATCATCGCACTCGGTCGCACGCATTTATATATAATAAAGCTTTTTAAATCTAATTTTTGTGATTGCTGCCAAGGCTTGACAGCAGAAATCTCTCGCCCGGTTTCATCGACCATGAACCAACCTGTTTGCACCATATCTAATGCCGGATCGGCCTCAAAGCAAGCTATCTGTTTCTCTAGTTTTTCTGGTAGGAAATAGTCATCAGCATCTAAAAAAGCTAAAAACTCGCCTTTGGCTAGCTGGCAAGCTCGATTGCGAGCTATTGCTGCTCCTTGATTTTCCTGATAAATGTAGCGAATTCTGTCAATATAAGGCTGCAATACTTGATGCGTCTCATCTTGAGAACCGTCGTTTACAACAATAATTTCCAAATTAGTAAAAGTTTGACCCAGCGCGCTTTCCACCGCTTGCACGATGTAGCGATCGCTATTATATGCAGGTATAATTACGCTGATTAGCGGTGTTCGATTGAATGTTGACATTATTGAGCTCGCTGTTAACCTTACTGTCTAGTTTATATTAATGTCGCTGACATTTAGCACTATTTGCCGTTCGGCAGATGTATTTACTTGAATTTGAACTTTGACAAGTTGTACCATACAATCATACATGGAATTATTACTCAACAGGAACGCAAGAAGTGAATTCAGAAACAGCAGCGGTTGATTATCAACAACAGGCAGAAATATATTTAGCTTTAGGGAAGTTGGATGAGGCGATCGCACTTTGCCAGCAAGTTTTGGCATCTCACCCCAATTCCGCCGAGACTTGCAAGACCTTGGGGAAGGCGCTGCAAGCTCAGGGTAAACTAGAAGACGCCAGGTATTGGTATAAAGTTGCGATCGCCCTGCAACCTGATTTTGCCGAAGTTTTTGCTAACCTCGGCACTCTCTGCGCTACATTGGAACAGTGGCAAGAGGCGATCGTCTGTTACCAAAAAGCCATCTCCCTCCAACCGGACTTTGCAGGATTTTACCGAAATTTGAGCCGGATATTTACTAAAGTCGGTCAAGCTGAAGAAGCAGCAGACTGTTGGTATCAAGCACTCATGGTCGAACCGATAGAAATAGCCGAAGAATACCTCGATTTAGGCAATACCTTATTGGCGCAAAACAAGCCAGAAAAAGCGCTTATTTGTTACCATCGCACGATTTATTTAAACCCTAGTTTTTGCGAAGCTTACTGTCAATTAGCCGAAGCTGCTAGCGAGCTAAAAGAGTGGGACGAAGCTATTATTCATTACCGCAAAGCTATTCAACTCCAGCCGGACATTTCGGAGTTTCATTACAAATTAGGCAATGTTTTGCAAGCCAAGGAACTCTGGCGCGAAGCGGAGGCTGCCTACCGGGAAAGTATTGAGTTAAATCCCAATTCTTTTTGGTCTTACTACAATTTAGGTAGTGTGCTGCTCAAGTTAACCCAATGGCAAGAAGCCATCGTGGCGTACCGCACGGCTGTTGAAATTAACCAGGATTTTTCTTGGTCTTACTACAGCATCGGGGAAGCTTGCGGCCAATTAAAAAAATGGTCTGAATCCGCCGCTGCTTACCAGCAAGCTATTGACTTAGACCCTAATTATTCGGGAGCTTTCCATAACTTGGGAGATGCTTTTTTTCAATTACAAAAATGGTCGCAAGCTGCGGCGGCATACCAAAGGGCGATCGCACTCGATTCAGATTTCTTTTGGTCTCATTATAATTTAGCTTTAACTTTAGTTAAACTTCAGGATTGGTGGCCAGCAATCAGCGCCTACCAGCGGGCGATCGAACTCAATCCAAACTTTTCTTGGACTTACCACAATTTAGGAGAAGCGCTGTTAAAAACCCAGCAGTGGAAAGCAGCGTCTGTCGCCTACAAGCGCGCGATCGAACTAAACCCCAATCTTTCTTGGTCTTATTACAATTTAGGCGAGGCTTTGACTGAGCTGCACGAGTGGAACGAGGCTGTCTCCGCTTACCTTTGTGCGCTACAAATCGAGCCTGAGTTCCCCAAAATTTACACCAAGTTAGGCGATGCTCTCATCAAAAGAACTCCGGCAGATTTAGACCCAGCAAGCAGCTACTATCACCACGAATTGCAACCGCTGCACGCTCCTGAATTTTACTGCGAAATAGCCCAAAAGTTTGCCGAGAGCGATCGGCTTGACTCAGCGACAGTTTTGTACTTGATGGCATTAGAAATCTGGCCAAAAGATCCAGCAATATCCGGAAAATTGGCGGAAGTTTTGGATAAAAATCACTCGTCGGGCGATCGCAGTATATTATTAGAGTTGGAGATTCACGATATTCGCGATCGCTACATTGCCCGAGTCGCCAAAGGCAAGACTTTTGCAGAAGTCGGCGGCTTGTGGGGAACTGTCAACGAAAAAGTATCTGTAGCTAGCAAATACGGTGCAGTTTCTCTGACAATGATTGATGCCATGCCGGCATCCATCCACTGGTGGCAAGATTTTCACGATCGGATGACAAGTTTAAATATTGTTAATTATAATTGTATCAATCAAGATATAACTCAGATTCAACTTGCAGAAATTGGCGAGCCTTACGATGTAGTTCACTGTGCAGGAGTTTTGTACCATCACCCTCACCCTTTGCAACTTTTAACGAGTTTGCATCAAATAACAGGGGAGTATTTAATCTTAACTTCAGCTATTACTCAAGAAATTATAGAAAACGAGCGGGGACGCTACGAAATTCCAGCTTCTGGGGTAATCTTCATTCCCGCTTTAGGCGAAGCAGAACGAGCTATCTTAACAGCTTACTGGCAGCAGCACACCGACGTTGCACCCATTTTAGGATTAATTCAGAAAGCAGTTTTTGACATCAACGACTTTGGCCCGTGGTGGTGGCTGCCTACAGCTTCTGCTTTAGAATCTATGTGCAAAGTCGCGGGATTTAAGGTTTTAGATAAAGGATGGACTTGGAACAATAATGCTCTGACTCTGCTGCTGGGGATTTGAGGATTGGTAAACAAACAATAACAAGACTTGCTTGTGCACAAACGGCTAAACACCCGATTTCTGAGCCGATTACTCGTTTTTTTCCCCCTATATTCCTACTATCAACCGGGTGTTTTCCGTAAGTCCTCAATAAAATAGCTGCAAACATATTTTCTGAAGAAAACAGGAACAGGGAAATAATCAATGAACAATCAGCAACCAGGGACGCCGTTAGGAAACATTTTAGTAGTAGACGATACAGCCGAAAACCTGCGTCTGTTGTCTACGATGTTGACTCAGAGAGGGTACACCCCCCGCTGCGTGATTAACGGAAAAATGGCTCTGAGAGCCTGCAATTCTAATCCACCAGATTTGATTTTGCTCGACATAATGATGCCGGAAATGAACGGCTACGAAGTCTGTCAGCACTTGAAATTAGAACCGAAAACTCGCGAAATCCCGGTAATTTTTATCAGCGCTAAAGATGAAGTATTTGACAAAGTAAACGCATTTGCTGTGGGAGCAGTTGACTATATCAGCAAGCCATTTCAGTTTGAAGAAGTGCTCGCCCGCATCGAAAGTCACCTCAGCCTGCGGAATTTACAAAAGCAGCTAAAAGAACAAAATGTGCTGCTTCAAGAAGAAATCATGAGCCGCTTAGCCGTTGAAAAAACTATTCACGAAAAAAACCAAATCCTGCAACAAGAAATCAGCACCCGTCGCGCCGTTGAACAAACCCTGCAAGAGCAAAATTTGCTCCTCCAACAAGAGATATCGAACCGCCAGCGCGCCGAATCGGCTCTCTTAAAATCTAACCAAGAATTGGCGCGTTCAAATGCGGAACTAGAACAATTTGCTTATGTGGCTTCTCACGACTTGCAAGCGCCTTTAGCAACCATTGCCAGTTACGCTCAACTTTTAGAAAAACGCTACAAAGACCAACTCGACAGCCAAGCTAGTAAGTTTATCGGCAATATCGTTCAGGGCTGCACGAGAATGCAAACTTTAATTGACGATTTGCTCGAATATTCGCGAGTTGGCCGGAGTCAGAAACCTTTTCAAATGACAGATTGCAATCACGCAGTCGAGCAAGCACTCGCGAACCTGCAAGGGGCGATCCGCGAGACTCAAGCAGTTGTAACCTACAGCGAATTACCAGCGGTAATGGGGGATATTTCTCAGCTCGTACAGCTTTTTCAAAATTTAGTCAGCAATGCGATTAAATATCGCCACGATGCACCGCCTGTGGTTCATATTACCGCTTGCAAACAGGAGAAAGACTGGTTATTTTCTGTCTCGGATAATGGAATTGGGATTGCGACGCAGCATCAAGAACGCATCTTTCAAATTTTCCAGCGCTTGCACACTCAAAGAGAATATTCTGGGACAGGTATTGGTTTAGCAATTTGTCAAAAGATTGTGGAACGTCACGGCGGATGTATTTGGGTGGACTCGGAACCGGATCGAGGTTCAACTTTTCACTTTACTCTCGCTTAATCGAGACATCCTTTCTGCCGGAGGTAGAAGCTAGAAGGCAGCGGAAGCTGAATTAAATCCTATATTTTAAGGCAGAAGCTAGAAGGTAAAAGGTAAAAGTTAATACTATTTTATATTTTAGATTAAAGAATTAAATAATTGGGAATGATTGTGACTATCTGTGTTGGGAGGTTACCTACAGGTGCATTCTTTTTTTTTAAAGTGGTATAAATTGCAAGTTAGAATAAAAAATGTTTCGCGTTGACAGTCGAGTTAGTGCGTGATATAATTATAAGTCTTAAACACAATTTTTGTAGCGCTCGCTCACACCGCTATATGACCGCGGATGTATATGTAGGTGCAATTGAATAACTGCCCCGGAAATAAAAGGTAAAACCCAAGTTAGTTTAACATTTTTATTGATTAATAACTATTATGAAAGCAGTTTTTAACTTAGCTGTGCCTCCTGTCTGCTTGAAAGTTCTGTTAGTAGAAGACAACCCTCAGGAAGCTGAGCTTATTGAAGATTTGCTGTCGGAAATTGGCGGCGTGCAGCGTATACTACTGACGAAAGTAGAGCGCCTCAGCGAAGCGCAGCAGCGATTGAATCAAGAAACTTTTGACATAATTTTATTAGACCTTTCACTGCCAGACAGTATCGGAATCGAGACGGTGGCTCGGGTACAAGAGTACGGGGTAAATGTGCCGATCGTAGTTCTGACCGCCCAAAACGACGAAGAGCTTGCCCTGCGGTTGATTTCGGTCGGCGTACAGGATTATTTAGTCAAAAGAAAAATTGACAGCGAACTGTTAATTCGATCGCTCCGTTACGCCATAGAACGCCAGAACAGTCAAGATGCTTTGCGAAAGAGCGAAGAAAAATATCGATCGGTGGTGGAAAATTCCCTGATCGGAATTGCCATCATCGCTCCAATTATTGACCGCAAAATTCCTCAAAATTTCAATTGGATAGAAGTTAACGATGCCCTGTGCAATTTGCTGGGCTACGAGCGCTACGAACTCGTGCAAAAGAATTGGCTGGAGTTGACTCATCCAGAGGATTTAGATGCCAATTTTGAAAAAAATTCTCAGATGTTAGCAGGTACGATCGACGGTTACATCTTAGACAAAAGGTGGCTCAAAAAAGACGGCGAAATAGTTCACACGCGAGTTTCCCTGCGCTGCATCCGCCGCCAGGACGGGTCGATCGACCGGATGATCGAAGTAGTGTTGGACGTGAGCGATCGCTACCGCTACGAAGCCAAACTGAAAGCGTCAGAAGAATTTTTAAACCACACCATAAATGCTACGCCAGACCCAATTTTTGTCAAAGACGAGCAACACCGCTGGATGGTATTAAATGATGCTTTTTGTCAGTTTGTCGGCAAATCGCGGCAAGAACTGCTCGGCAAATCAGATTATGACTTTTTCCCCCAATCAGAAGCTGCTGTTTTTTGGACAAAAGATGAAGAAGTATTGAGAACGGGTATCTGCTTGGAAACTGAAGAAAAATTTACAGACACGGCAGGGAAAGAACACATCATCTCTACCAAAAAAAGCGTCTTTAAAAAATCAGATGGCAGTCAAGTAATAGTAGGCACTATTAGAGAGTTTACTGAATACAGACGGCAGCAAAAAGCCCTGGAACAAAGCGAAGCTCGCTTTCAAAAACTGGTAGCTAACCTGCCGGGAGCAATTTATCAATTACGAATGTCAGCAACGGGAAAGATGTCTTTCCCCTACGTCTCTTCAGGCAGCCGCCAACTGTACGAATTAGAAGCAGAAGCAATCGAGCAAAATGCGGAACTGATTTTCAGCGGAATTCACGCAGACGATCTCTTAGATTTAGAAGCCTCGATCGAAATTTCTGCCGCTACCTTGGAACCTTGGCAGCAGCAGTGGCGACAGACTTTGCCATCTGGAAAAGTTAAGTGGCTGCAAGGAGCGGCGAGGCCGGAAAGGCTCAATAATGAGACCAAATCTGGCAGGGAAGGCGATATTCTCTGGGACGGTTTAGTGATGGATATCACTGAATTAAAGCAGGCACAAGCAGAGCGCGATCGCTTTTTTACCATCTCCTTAGACTTGCTTTGCATTGTAGGTTTCGATGGCTATTTTAAACGTTTAAACCCTGCTTGGTCAACGGTTCTAGGCTACAGTAGTGCTGAGCTTTTTGCCAAGCCGACGATCGAATTTGTTCATCCAGACGATCGAAAAGCTACCGCAGCCGAAGGGGCAAAACTAATAGCCGGTACTTCCAGTCTCTCCTTTGAAAACCGCTATCTCTGCAAAGATGGTTCTTACAAATGCCTGCTGTGGACGTCATCGCCATTTAGTGAAGAAGGTTTAATCTACTCAGTCGGTCACGACATTACCTCTCGCAAACAAGCCGAGTCTAAACTCCAGCGACAAGCAGTAGCAATGGCCGCTGCTTATGACGGTATCGCCATTTTTAATTATAATAAAGAATGTATTTATTCAAACGACGCTTATCTAAAAATGTACGGCTTGGCTAGCACTAGCCAACTGTATGGGAAGAAATGGAAAATGCTCTACAGCAAACCAGAAAATATATTTTTTGAACTACAAATAATGCCGATGCTCCTGCAAAAAGGTTACTGCAATATAGAAGCGAGCGGTCAGCGCCGCGACGGTACTAAGTTCCCTCAAGAATTGTCGCTGACAATGCTTGCAGGCGGCGAGATAATTTCGATCGTCCGCGATATCACTAATAGAAAACAGGTAGAATCAGCACTGCGAGCTAGCCAGCGCCGCTACCAAACTTTAGCAGAAGCATCGCCAGTTTGTATATTCCACACCGACTCCTCGGGAAATTGCCTTTATGTGAATCAGCGGTGGAGTGAAATCACGGGATTAAACGCAGAATTAGCAGCAGAAAATGGCTGGATGAATGCCATACATCCCGATGATACGGAGCGGGTAAAAAATGAATGGTATCGAGCAATTATTGAGAAATTTCCTTTTAAATCAGAATACCGCTTTCAGCATCCAGACGGTCGTGTAATCTGGGTGATCGGTCAGGCAATTGCCGAAATCGGAGACAAGCAGGAAATTAAAGGCTATATCGGCACTATTACTGATATTAGCGATCGCAAACAAGCAGAATTAGATTTGCTGCGAGTTACTCAAGCCGTAGAAAGCACCAGCGACGCGATCGGCATTGCTGACTTGACAGGGCGATCGATCTACCACAATCAAGCCTTTGTTGAGCGGTACGGCTACACAGCAGAAGAACTGAACACAGCAGGCGGAGCAACGGCACTTTACCCCCAAAGTCAAGTGCTGGTAGAAATGTTTAAAACAGTCCGTAAAGGCAAATCTTGGCAAGGCGAACTCCAAATCAAAACTAAAAGCAACGAAGTGGTAACGACTTTATTTCGTGCCGACTGCATTAAAGATGAAACTGGCAATTTAATCGGGCTAGTGGGAGTAATTACCGACATCACCGAACGCAAACAAGCTGAGGTGGCGCTGCTGCACCAATTAAGGCGAGAACGGCTCGTAGTTGCCATGCTCGATCGGATTCGCTCCTCCCTCAATTTAGAAGAAGTCCTGACAACTGCTGTCGAACAAGTGCGGCAATTTTTGCAAACAGACCGCACAGTTATTTACCGTTTTAATCCCGACTGGAGCGGCTTTGTAGTTGTGGAATCCCTGGCAAAAGATAGAATTTCGCTGCGAAATTTTAACAATATTGATGGCTGTTTTAGAGAAAAATTTGTTGATATTTATCAGCAAGGCTGTATTAGAGCTATGGAAGATATTTACCGGGAAAATTTGACGGAATGCCACAGGAAATTTCTCGAAGAATTTGAAGTAAAAGCTAACTTAATAGTGCCGATTTTAAAAGCACGAGAAAGCATTTCCCAGACCCAACAGACCGCAGAAAATCAGCTCTGGGGACTGCTGATCGCCCAGGATTGCAGCGGCCCACGTCCCTGGGATTCCTCAGAAATAGAATCCCTCCGGCAATTGTGCGTCCAATTGGCGATCGCGATCCAGCAATCGACGCTATTTGAACAAGCACAAACCGAAATTGCCGATCGCAAACTTGCAGAATCTGCCCTCCAACAAGCCAAAGAAGTCGCAGAAAGCGCCAACCGCGCCAAAAGCGAATTTCTCGCCAACATGAGCCACGAACTGCGCACGCCTTTAAACGGCGTTTTAGGTTACGCTCAAATCCTCAAAACCGACAAAGACTTAAGCTCAGATCAGCAAGAAAGTCTCAGCAATATTCAACAGTGCGGTCAACACCTGCTGATGTTAATCGATGATGTTTTAGACCTTTCCAAAATCGAAGCTAGAAAAATGGAACTCTACCCGGAAGAGTTAAATTTTCTAAATTTCACGAAAAACATTGCCGACCTCTTTCAGATGCGGGCATCGCAAAAACAAATTTCCTTCAATTACGAACAAGTATCTCCCCTGCCTACTTGCGTTCGTGTCGATCAAAAAAGATTGCGCCAAATTCTCATAAATTTACTCAGCAATGCCGTTAAGTTTACTAACAGCGGCCGTGTGACTTTTAAAGTCGGCTATGTCGGCACAGGGGCCTGGAGTCGAGGGCAAGGCGAAAATTATGAACTATCGATTTTGAGTTCGGAACTAAAACAAAATTATATACGCTTCGCCCACAATGAGATCGCAGCTAAACAGGCTTTAAAAATCCGCTTTCAAGTCGAGGATACCGGCACTGGAATAGACCGAAGCAAGTTAGAAGAAATATTTTTGCCATTCCACCAAGTAGGAGGCAATACCTTTGTTGAAGGTACAGGTCTCGGACTCTCGATCAGCCAGAAATTAGCGAAAATGATGGGTACCGAAATTCGCGTCAACAGCACTTTGGGAAAAGGCAGCACTTTCTGGCTGGATTTAGAATTGCCCGCAGTCCAACGGTACTTGGAGGTGTCTCCTTTGCGGGAAAAACGCTGGCTTGTCGGTTTTGTTGGCAACAAGCGGAAAGTGCTAATCCTGGATGAAAATCAACTAAATCGCGATTTGTTGTGCAGGCTGCTGGGGCGTTTGGGATTTGAAGTGGCAGAAGCACAAAACCGTCAAGAATGCCTCTACAAAGCAGTTGAATTTCAACCGGATGTGATTTTGATCGACTTGGGGATGCCTGTAATGGATGGCTTAGAAACTGCCAGGAGATTGCGGGAGTTACCGGAATTAAAAAATGTCGTGTTAATCGCTATGTCAGCTAGCGTTTTCGAGGCGGCGCAGCAAGAAAGAATCCTTGCAGGGTGCGATGATTTTCTTCCCAAGCCGATCGAAGCAAATCACTTTTTGGCACAGTTGCGCGTGCATTTGGGCCTAGAATGGATTTACGGGGAAGCTTCGGAAAACAAAAAGCGCAAAACTCCCAGTTTGTCACCCGCATCGGATTTTCCTGCTTATTCTTCTCTGTTACCTGCGGCTTCTGAGTCGGTAGCAAAACTTTTGAAACTCGCAGCTATGGGCGACATTGAAGAAATTTTTGAGGAGAGTTCTAAGCTGGAGAGTTTAGACCCAAAATTAGTGCCGTTTGTCTCGAAGCTGCGCCAACTTGCTAAGGGATTTCAGCTCAAACAAATTCGGAATACTTTAAAGCAATATATCGAGGGGAAGTAGTCAGTAGTCAGTAGTCAGTAGTCAGTGGTCAGTGGTCAGTGGTCAGTGGTCAGTAGTGATATCATGTCCGGTCGCTCGATCAGACATGATATCACTCTAATAGCCAACCAAATAATTCTCCTACTGTCAGTTGCAATTCCCTGGCAAAAGATGGCATGGGCAATAACTGTTCCGGTTGGTCAAACACCTCCGTTGATTGAGTCGGCCGATATACAAAAACCGATCGATCCTCTGGATCGATTAACCAACCCATTTGAGTTCCGTGTTTGAGACAATGTAAAATATTTTTAGTAACTTTAGTTTGGTTTTGGTCGGGGGAGAGGATTTCAATTGTCCAATCCGGGGCGATCGCAAACACATTTGCCACACCACCATTTTCTTTACGGGGAATGCGCTCCCAAGTGAATACAGTCACGTCGGGAACGATCGCTCGACCGCCAAAAATGCACCGTAGTTCTGGAAATGCTCGCGCCACCTTTTGAGGTTTGAGAGCAGTATTAGCAGCGCTTGTCAACTCGCCTTGAATGACACTATGTTCTCCTTGAGGCATCGGTTTTTGAATGATTGCACCGTCAATGTACTCGCTGGCTGGTTGGGTTTCTGGCAACTTCAGAAACTCTTGGAGTGTCAAAGATTTTGGCAGGGTTTGTACCATCCAATTTTACCTATAAAATAGACTTTCATCTGCTATTTTACCAAAAAGTCCCGGACTCGTGCGATCGGCGCTCCACTTACTTCTTCCTTCGGCTATACCACCTTGCATCCTGCGGCTAATCTTGCTTCTATATATTCAGAGACAGTTTTTGAGAGAGTTGGGATTGAAATTACTTTGCCTCAGTAACGGCCACGGAGAAGACGCGATCGCCCTTCGCATCTTGCGGGAACTGCAACAGCACCCGCATCCCCCAGAATTAGACGTGTTTCCGCTAGTGGGCGAAGGGCAAGCTTTCGCTCAACTAGAAAACGCCCGCATCATCGGCCCGGTGCAGCGAATGCCTTCGGGCGGCTTTATTTACATGGACGGGAGGGAATTTTTGCGCGATGTTAAAGGCGGTCTGCTTCAGTTGACCCTAGCTCAGTTTAAGGCCATCCGCGCTTGGGTGCGATCGCAACAACAGTCTGGGAATCAAGACGGCGTTATTTTAGCCTGCGGGGATATTGTACCGCTGCTGTTTGCTTGGCTGGGCGGCGCGCCCTACGCCTTTGTGGGTACGGCAAAGTCCGAGTATTATTTGCGCGACGAGGAGGGGCCTCTGGCTGGCAAATCCCGAGCCTTTGGTTGGTGGGGTTGCCCGCGATCGGTTTATTTGCCTTGGGAGCGCTGGTTGATGACTCGATCGCGCTGTCGGGCCGTTTTTGCCAGGGACGCGCTGACCGCCGAGACTTTACAAAAGCTGGGAATTCCGGCTTACAATCTCGGAAACCCAATGATGGACGGACTCGAACCGGAAAATCCAGCCGGTTTTTACGGCCCTGACGCAGAGTTTCGGGAAATGGAGCGATCGCTCGTCATCACTTTACTCCCCGGTTCTAGAGCGCCGGAAGCCTATGCTAATTGGCTGCTAATAGTAGAGGCTGTAGCCGGAATTTTGTCGCTGTTTGCCGATCGCAAATTGTTATTTTTTGGAGCCATTTCCCCTGAGTTAAATCTAGAAGCTTTGCGACCTAGTTTAGAATTTTTCGGCTGGCGACAAGACGGCGAAATTAGAACGCAGCGGCGAGAAGGAAGTATTTTGCGACCTCCTGTTTCTAGTGCTCAAGAAATTCGGAAAGAATCTCCTAATTTGCTATTGCCCTTGACATTTGTGCAGAGAAACGCCACGATGATTTTGACTCAGCAAAGTTTTAACGATTGTTTGTACGAAGCCGATTTAGCAATAGCAATGGCCGGAACGGCTACAGAACAATTTGTAGGTTTAGGAAAACCCGCGATCGCCATTCCCGGAAACGGCCCGCAATTTACTCCCGCTTTTGCAGAAGCTCAAAGTCGCTTGTTAGGCCCGTCATTAATTTTAGTCAAACATCCCGCCGAAGTTGCCGCTGCCGTGCAGTCTTTGCTCCGCGACCCCGACAGGTTACAGCTAATCGCAGAAAATGGCTGGCGCCGCATGGGAGAACCCGGTGCAGCAGCCAGAATTGCCGAGTGTTTAATTCAGCGGTTCGGCGGTGAATCCAGCACTTCTCAATCGCCGACCATACACTAGGGACACAACAATGTTGTGTCCCTACCCAATATCTTTAATTCTACTTTCTTTAAAAAAAATCTCGTTCGCTAACTAATATCGTTTCCGGTAGCATCGGAATTATTAGCCAAAATTAGGACACGGCACTGCCGTGTCCCTACAATATTATTTTCGGTAGGGACACGGCACTGCCGTGTCCTCTATATCATTCCTACAAATAGAGTGTGCATCTAATCCTGGAGTCGCAACCAATACACCACTCCCAGAAAAAATTTAATTCGCCGTTTTTTCCGAAGATTGCACCCAGAAATTAGCTTGAGGAATTTTAAAATCCGACTTAACCAAAACTCCCGGTTCTCGCTGCACCGGCAGCACATCTAAAGTATCCGTTTGCGCGCAATATTTTAAATCTTCAATAACACCTAAACCGAGGAGGCGCTGGCCGTGACTGGCTCTTTCCAACAATTCGTGCAACCTATCTTGCCAGTGCAGGTAAAGAGCAATAGCAGCAAATACTTCATCGTTACCAGCAAAATCGCTCGCAGGAATACCGCTTTCTGCCAGGAGACTTTGGGCGATCGCACCAGCACAAACCGTATCTTCCAACGAATAACTCCCTTCCCAACCAGAACCCACAATCCAAATAGTTTCCGGCTGTTTATTTAACAAAAACTGCACCACAGATTTGCGGTTAATCAAAGCCGCCGTTAACACAGTTGCAGCAGCTTGCACTCGCTGCAGAGCCCGAGTACCGTTAGTTGTGCTGATAAAAATTCGCTTCCCAGTCACAGTTTCTGGCGTGCAGTCGAAGGGGGAATTCCCCATGTCAAATCCGTCAACTTTGGCGCCGCCTCGCTCTCCAGCGCGAATCCGCTTATCTGCAGGCCATTTTTCGCTCTCGGCCATTAGCTTATCTAAGTCGCTGAAAACTTGGACAGCTTCCGCCCCATTATTCAGGGCTGTTGCCATTGTCGTAGTCGCCCGCAGCACATCAACTGCGATCGCGCAAGCAGGCATTTTGTCGGCTGGCGTAAGTTCCGGGGTATGGTAAATAAAAAGCTTCACTTTTGGGCTACCTGCGATAAATCCTCATCAGCAATAATAATGGAAAGTGGATGATAGAAAATAGAGTCGAGTCCTCAAAAGCAGAAAATATGTCAAAACAGCTCAATTCAAACCCCGCCCCCACCGCCATTACCGCACCAATTGGACTCCTGGCAGGTTTTACCTATCCTTTGCGAGCTTTCACGCTGATTTTGCAAACTCCCAAGCTGTGGACTTATGTATTAGTTCCCGTGGTGCTAAATTTTATAATTGGTATCGGTCTTTATTTAAGCTTGCTATTTCCCAGTTTGGCAGGGATAGACGTTTTAGTTGCCGATTTGTCCGTCCGATTTAATACTCTAATTGCGAGTTTTCCAGCTTGGCTGAGCTTTCTCGGCGTGTTAACAGTTGCTTTCGGCTGGCTGCTGCGCGTACTCCTAGTGTCAGGACTTTTGCTGATAATTGGATTTTTGTTAGTGCAGTTTGGCGTGATTTTAGGTTCGCCCTGGTACGGCAAACTTTCCGAACAATTGGAACTGCTGCGGAACGGTCAATTGCCCGCAGAAGCACCAATGAATTTGGCGAGTAGTTTTGGGGATATTCAAAGGGCGATCGCCTTTGAACTGCGAAAACTACAAATTTTGTTGAGCGTCGGTATACCGCTGCTGCTGCTAAATTTTATCCCTGGAGTAGGCTCTATTCTTAGCAGTTTGGGTGGCGTAGCTTTGGGCGCGACTATTGTCTGTTTGGACTTTTTAGATGCACCTTTGGAGAGGCGGAGGCGACCTTTTCAGGAGAAGTTGGAGATAATTCGGGGGAGTTTGCCTGCCAGCGGGAGTTTTGGTGTGGTTTGTTTGGGGTTGGTGAGTATTCCGCTGTTGAATCTGTTGGCCATTCCGCTGTGCGTGACGGCGGGAACTTTGTTTTTTTGCGATCGTATTTGGCCGGCCCGCTTTGCCTCAGAAGAAACAAAGAGCGATCGAGAAACTAACATTACAAATTAAAAACTACGGAGATACTTCTCCCTTCGGCTGACTCTGGGAGTTAAGCCCCAAAAACGGGCTTAAAAACAGCCAACTAAGGAAGAAGAATGAAGCTGTAAATAGCTGGACAATATCAACCGCCGACAAATATCCGTCAGATAAGAGTGCAATAGTTCTATCTGTCAGCCCGAATATCCAAGAGAGAATCCCAAACAGCCAAATGCCTTTTTGGAGCATGGGCAAAAATGCTGAAACTTCGGAGTTTTGCTGCTTGTTCATTGATTTAGCCCTTGTTTGCGAAGAATCTGATTAACCGGGGCACCCCAAGGGCTTAAGGATTTTTGGTGTCTCCTCGGATTCCCTTTGTTATCTATATGTTAAAAAATGTTTAGTTCTATTGCCATTTGTCGCAAGAGGTATTTTCGCATCTATCTTTAGAGGTAGTCTGAGCGCTCAAAAACAGTTAAATTTACTACACTTTGGTTAGAGGATGTTTGAAAATACGGAGAGAGACAAAAAGGCCCAGGCAAGTCTGCGTAGCATCCGTCGAATCATGGCAATATGGATCAAGGCTTTTGAGGATGCAGGTAATCGCTCACTATCGACATTTCGGCGGCGAGAGCAATGGAACCAACCGTAGGTGCGCTCTACTGTCCAGCCTTTGGGAAGCCGCACAAAACCTTGAGTGCCCTCAGGTTTTTTGACGACACGGGCGAATCCATCAGGATGTATCCATCACCCAAGGGAGAAACTCCGCCCCAGAAAATCCTCTATCGACCCAGATGCGGACGAGTCGCAGCAGGCGATGTCCTGGTTCACTTATTTGAGCAATTGCTTTGCTCCTTCGCCCTCAGGCAAGTTGGTAGAATTGGGCGGAGACTGAGTTTTTACAGCAATCCTAACTGATTGGAAAAATCCTCTCTTCTCTCTGTGTCCTCCGCGACTCTGCGGTTTGAAAAAAAAATCACGAATAAAAAATGATTCAGCCTTTGTTAATTAACACTTACGATCCAAAAGGAGGAGGCGGAGCCACGCGCGCAGCTTATCGGCTGCATCAGGGGTTAATTCAGCTAGGAGTTGACTCCAAGATGCTAGTTCAAGAGCGGAGAATTGACGACAGGACTGTAATGGGTGCTCCTAACAAGGTAGCTCAAAGAATGTGGAAAGCCCGTCCTGTTTTGGATGCTTTGCCGCTACAATTTTACAGGAACAGACAAAGCCATCCGGTACTTTTTTCCGTGCAATGGCTCCCCGATATAATTACGTCGCGAATTGCTGCTCTCAATCCAGATGTCGTTAACTTGCACTGGATAGGTGACGGATTTGTTGCGGCAGAAGCGCTGTCTGAGTTTAATAAACCAATTGTTTGGACGCTGCACGATATGTCAGCATTTACGGGTGGATGCTGTTACAGCCAAGAGTGCGATCGCTACACCAAATCCTGCGGCAATTGTCCTCTACTCGGCCATAATAAAAGCTGGGATTTGTCCCGCTGGGTTTGGCAGCGAAAAGCGAAAGCATGGCAAAATCTCAAACTCACAGTTGTCACTCCTAGCAAATGGCTCGCTGACTCTGCAAAGTCCAGTTCGCTATTTAAAAATAGTGACATTAGAGTGATTCCATACGGATTGGATACTGGCACATATAAACCCTGCGATCGGCAAACAGCCAGAAATATACTAAATCTCCCGCAAGATCGGCAACTGATTCTTTTCGGTGCGCTGAATTCAAGCAACAAAAGGAAAGGTTTTCCTTTTCTTCTGCAGGCTTTAAAGCAGCTAAGTAATTATGAAAACTCACAAAATTGGGAGTTAATTGTATTCGGTGCATCTCAACCAAAGGAAAAACAGGATATAGACTTAAAAACACGCTATCTTGGTACTCTAAGCGACGATATTTCTTTAGCACTTATTTATGCAGCAGCAGATGTTTTTGTTGCTCCTTCAGTTCAAGATAATTTACCCAACACAGTCATGGAAGCCTTAGCTTGCGGCACTCCTTGCGTAGCTTTTAAAATTGGTGGAATGCCAGATTTAATAGAACACGAACAAAATGGCTATTTGGCTCATCCCTTTGCTACAGAAGATTTAGCGCAAGGAATTGCTTGGGTGTTAGAATCTCGGCAGCGTTGGCAAGTTTTATCAAGTCGTGCCAGAGAAAAAGTTGAACAGGAATTTTCTTTAGAAAAACAAGCACGTCGATACTTATCTGTATTTGAAGAAGTAAGTACAACAACCTTTAAACAAAGCTAGTAACTCACAGTTACCGAGCTAATTAAAGAGCAAAAACCTCAGCAAATACTAACTTCGGAAACTTCATTTACTCTCTCCCTAATTCAGCAGTCTAATTGGTTTTTGCATCAACGATCGGCAGAAGGTTTAACTGATAAACTTTCTGGGTACTGCGGATTAAATCAGCGGTCGATATCGGTGCCGTAAAAGCTGCATTTCAAACTTTGATAGACCGCCGGCTAGGAAGGGGGTAAAAAGACCTGCATGACGCAAATGCTTCACGCTCGTCGATACCCTGGGCTTACTGATTGCTGTGCGGGTTGTCGCCGCCGAAATGTCGATTATCAGCGATTACCTGCATCAAAAGAAGCCTTTATCCACATAGCCATGATTCGACTGATGCTACGCAGACTTGCCTGGGCCTTTTTGTCTCTCTCCGTATTGTCAAACATCCTCAAAGAGCCAGATCCCTTTAGCCGGAGTCAGCTCTTGCACCGCAGCTACTTGATATAGTGGGTCACAGGCGAATCCGGTCATCCCAATCTGACGATCGAATGAAAAACTTGTATTTTTTGTGAAACATGATATACTACTAAATGTAATTTAGGATCGATAACATTAAACAATGCCACGCTTAAATCAGATTATTGCGATCGAAAAAGGCATCAAAAGCCGCTCCGCCCAAGAACTAGCAGAAGCTCAAAAAGCGCTCCAGAAGCCCGCTGTGCTTTCTGGAATCTCCCGCACTTACCGTCCCAAAGACGAAGAAGGCGAACAACTGCCGCCCGAGTCCAAAAAAGTTGAAGTCAAAGCCGAAGAGATTATCCGCAAAACAACTGAAGTTTTGACCAAACTATTCGACGTAACCGCAACCAAAGATTGGACAAATTGTAGCGCTCGCGCTGACGTAACTGTAGACGGAAACGTGCTTTTGAGCCAAGTTCCCGTCAGCTATTTGCTATTCATTGAAAAGCAGTTAGCAGATTTGCAAGCATTCATCAAAAAACTTCCAGTCTTAGATGCTTCCGAGACTTGGAACTTCGATGCTTCGGCCGACTGTTGGGCTACAGAACCGGTGCAAACTCTCAAGACTTTTAAAACTCCGCGCAATCACGTTAAAGCTGAAGCTACCGAGCACCATCCGGCTCAAGTCGATGTTTATTACGAAGATATTACGATCGGCTACTGGCGGACTGTCAAGTTTTCTGGATCTTTGCCAGCGCGGCGAATCAATGAGTTGCTGCAAAGGGTGGAAATCTTGCAGCAAGCTGTTATGTTCGCCCGCGAAGAAGCTAACAATTCAGAAGTTGAGGAACAGAGAGTGGGAGAGCGAATTTTTCAGTTTATTTTCCGCTAATTGCTTGCTTTTTTGATAGTTATGGTTTAAGATATAAACAGAGTACAAGTTCAATCTAAAACTTCAACTTAAACCGTACAAATGTGACAGTACAGGTTCGACTCCTGTCCCTTCTACCCAAAATAGGGGGGTAGCCCAATTGGCAGAGGCAGCATTGCGTACAAATTCAACAGCAAGCTATTACTCTAAACTCAGCATTCACCGCCGATCGCTAAAACGAATGTCAGGAAAATCACATCATCGAGGTTGCTGGCTCATATCCAGCCCCCTCTACCAAACGCAGGGGGGTAGCTCAATCGGTAGAGCGCGATGCTATTAATCTTAAATCCTTGACTTAAATGTGATAGCGTGCGCAAATGGGCGGTAAATATAAACCCAGTAGTAAGGTCAGAACTGCTGGGTTTTATGCTAATAATTGAATCAATTCGTTAAATCCGTCAGTCCTGGACGTGTCAAGACCGATGATTTACTGCATCAATCCTCAATGCGAACAACGCGAAAATCCTGCTGCTGCTCAAAATTGTCAGGCTTGCGGCACGGATTTGTTAATTGGCGATCGCTACCGTATCCTTAAACCAGTGCGATCGCCCAATCCCGCACGCCCCACTGACATCTTTGAAGTTGAAGATTTGGGAACAGGGGAAAACGAATGGGGGACTGTCAAAGTTTTAAAAGTCTTGAAACACACCCACAATCCCGATTTAGTTCACTTGTTCAAGCAAGAAGCGCGAGTTTTGATTTGGCTGGCCGGAAAGGGCCCAGTTCCCCAAGTCGAACCTGACGGTTATTTCCAAATAAAACTCCCCAATAACTTCCAGAAATTGTCTTGTTTGGTAATGGAAAAGATTAGCGGAGAAAACTTGGCAGAATTCTTAACTAAAAACCAGTACGTTTCTCAAAAACTCGCTCTTGATTGGCTGCAACAAATGCTTGATATTTTGCAGGAAATCCACAAATATCATGTAGTGCATCGGGATATTAAGCCATCCAACCTGATGCTTGCAGCGGATGGGAAATTGAGATTAATTGACTTCGGCGCCGCCTCAGAAGCAGAGAGAGATACCGCACCCATAGGTTCTGCTGGATACTGCGCACCCGAACAAATTGCAGGTAAAGCAGGCGTGCGATCGGACTTTTTTGCCGTGGGGCGTACTTTTGTACATTTATTAACAGGCATACAGCCGATCGACTTTCCCGTTAATGAAAAAACTGGTAAAATTAATTGGAGGAACCAGGCTGTAGATATTGACCCGTTACTCCTAGACTCGATCGACGAATTGATGGAACCGCTACCGGAAAACCGACCTGAAAATACCCAAGTTATTTTAGAAAAATTAAAAATTCATGACGGAGACCCCCTGCAAAAGGGGGACGCAACATCGCTTCAATAAATCTCTTCCAACCTGCGAAAATCCCGCTCAACTTCCGCCCACAAAGCCCGATTGTGAGGGTCAGTTTTCACAGCCTTTTTCAAATAAATTCTCGCCTTATCAACCTGCCTTTCTCCGATCAAATGCCGTCCCCAGCGCTGATAGGCGATCGCCTGCCACTGACGCACCTCCAAATCTTCGGGAACCCGCTGTGCCAAACCCTCAATCAACGCGATCGCCCGCGGGAACCTCTGATATTTCAGCAACTGCTGCAACTCAAAATAAGCATCTTGCTTTAACTTTTGTTCTACCGCCGACAGATCCGCAGGAGATTGAACCGCAGTCTCTTTTCGAGTCACTTTAACTGCCTGCGGTTGAGCTTTCACCTCCCGATCCGGCGGTGTCGCAGTAGGCGGTACAGTTGAATTGGCAACTTTCGACTCCGCAACATGGGGGGGGGCAATATTCACCAAGAACTTATAAGCCTCAGTAATAGCAATAAACTTATTCTTAGCCTGTTCGTTTCCCGGATTCACATCGGGGTGATACTGTCTGGCTAACTGCCGATAAGAGGCCTTAACTTGCGATAAACTCGCGCCAGACCTCAGTCCTAACTGTCGGTAATAATCTGCAATATCCATTTAGCATGAATGAGCGTTGATAATACCATTAAATATGGCAGAATCCTTAAATGTAAAGATTCTGCCAAAATTTACTGCGAACTAGGTTGTAGTGCGAGGGTTGCCCGCACTACGGTCGCGAAAAAATAACTTAGGGACGATCTTCGATCACTCTGTCAATCAAGCCATATTCCTTGGCTTCCTCAGCGGACATGAAATAGTCGCGATCCATGTCCTTCTCGATTTTCTCGATCGGCTTGCCAGTATTCTTAGCATAGATATTATTGAGTTCGTGGCGCAGCCGCAGAATCTCTTTCGCCTCAATCTGAATATCCGTTGCTTGTCCCCGCGTGCCCCCAGAAGGCTGGTGAATCATGATTCGCGAGTGAGGCAAAGCTAACCGTTTTCCTTTCGCACCGGCAGCTAACAGGAAAGAACCCATCGAAGCAGCCAAGCCCACACAAATCGTCACCACGTCCGATTTAATGTGCTGCATGGTATCAAAAATAGCCATGCCTGCCGACACCATTCCGCCTGGGGAATTGATGTACAAAATAATATCCTTACCTGAATCTTCCGAATCGAGATAGAGCATCACAGCGATGATTTGATTGGCAATTTCATCGTCAATGTCCCTGCCCAAGAAAATAATCCGTTCCCGGTAGAGGCGATCGTAGATATTAATCCACTGAGTATCATAACCACCCGGCATTTTGTAGGGAACTTTTGGCACACCTATAGGCATAATTCGGAACTCCGTTTAGTTGGTAATTGGTAATTGGGAATCGGGCATCGGGCATCGGGCATTGGTAATTGGGAATCGGTAATTGGGAATCGGTAATTGGGAATTGTTAGTCATAAAAAGACTATTGAATAACTAATCAGGGTAGAAACTACTAGCCATTAACCCTTAATTATTACTCATGCCCATTCCCCATTTCCCATTACCTATTCCCCATTCCCCATTCCCCATTTCCCATTTCACATTCCCAGTTAGATGACTCCAGCCGGCAGCGGTTTCGGCAATTCTTCCGAACTTTCAAGAACGCGATCGATCAAACCGTATTCTTTAGCTTCATGGGGCGTCATGTACAGCAACCGATCCATATCTTTAGTAATTTTTTCGATCGGTTGGCCAGTACAGCTTGCAAAAATCTCAAGCATCGTCGCTTTATTTGCCAGCACTTCCTTAGCCCGAATTTGAATGTCGCTTGCTTGACCCCGCGTGTAAGCCTTGGGTTGGTGCAACACAATCGAAGCGTGCGGCAAACTCGCCCGAAAGCCTTTTGTACCAGCCGCTAAAAGCATCGCAGACATCCCCATTGCCGAACCGAGGCAAATAGTGTGCACGGGCGGCTTAATGTACCTGATCGTATCGCAGATAGCGAAGGCTTCTGTTTCAAAGCCGACGGGTTCGCCACTGTAACCAGAAGTGCCGGTCGAGTTGATGTAGATTTTGATCGGCTTCTCGGGGTCTTCGTACTGCAAGAACAACAGTTCAGCGATAATCAGTTCTGTTACCGCAGGCACTAGAGGCATACCCAGATAAACGATCCGCTCCTTCAGCAACAGGGATGGCAAATCGGGAGGTGGCGTCCGAGAGTTCCCTTCCCCGTAGTATGGCGATTGCACAGCTTTAATTGGTGTGTTCATATAACCGAAATGTTGCCTGAACTGATGGAGCTATTCTTAAAGAAATAGTAACGCAATCTTTAGGTATCCCGCATGAAAGTTAGTTTGCTCCCGGTTTTAAACGACCCTAACCTTGACGCTGCCGCGCCCTCAACGCAGCGCCAGCTAGCAATTTCAGTGTCTGCGACGGCAAGCTCGATCGACTCCAGCGTACCCTTAAACCTGTGCCTGATTCTCGACCACAGCGGTTCGATGGGCGGACGCCCCTTGGAAACCGTCAAACAAGCTGCCGGACGGTTGCTCGACAGGTTGAAGCCCGGGGATCGCTTTTGCGCGGTGGCTTTCGACCATAAAGCCAAAGTCCTCGTCCCCAATCAAATTGTGGGAGATCCCAGCAGTATTAAACGGCAAATTGAGCAATTGCGATCGGCCGGCGGCACAGCAATTGATGAGGGCATTAAGTTAGGTATTGAAGAGTTGGGCAAAGGCAAAAAAGAAGCTATATCTCAGGCATTTCTGCTGACTGACGGCGAAAACGAACACGGCGACGACAGCCGCTGTTTGAAGTTGGCTAAATTGGCTGCCGACTACAACATGACTTTAAATTCTCTGGGATTTGGCGATAACTGGAACCAGGATATTTTGGAAAAGATTGCTGACGCTGGCGGCGGTGCTCTGGCTCACATTCAGCGTCCCGAAGATGCGGTAGACGAGTTTGGCAAACTATTTACTCGCATCCAAGGTGTAGGTTTGACTAATGCTTATTTGCTATTTTCACTGATGCCAAAAGTACGGTTAGCCGAACTCAAACCGATCGCCCAAGTTGCCCCGGATACGATCGAATTACCGATACAGCAAGAGGGCGATCGTTTTATGGTGCGCCTGGGAGATTTAATGAAAGATATAGAGCGAGTAGTTTTGGCTAATATTTATATTGGACAGTTGCCCGAAGGTACACAGGCGATCGGGCAATTGCAAATTCGCTACGACGATCCGACTGTCGGTCAAAGTTTGCTTTCCGATCCCGTTGCAGTTTCTGCTAATGTCTTGAAAGTTTATCAGCCGGCACTTAACCCGACTGTGCAGCAGCACATTTTAGCTTTGGCTAAATACCGCCAAACTCAACTGGCAGAAACTAGATTGCAACAGGGCGATCGGGCTGGCGCGGCTACGATGCTGCAAACTGCTGCTAAAACTGCTCTGCAAATGGGCGATAAAAGTGCCGCAACTGTGCTCCAAACCTCTGCTACTCGTTTGCAGTCTGGCGAACAATTGAGTGAAGCCGATCGCAAGAAAACTCGGCTTGCTTCTAAAACTATTTTGAAGTAATCCGGTGATTTAAAATTTTAAATAATTTTAAATTGGGCGATCGGACAATTTGCCGATGCTAAATCGCGTCTACAAAAACGAAACCCGCGCCCCGGCGGGTTTCAATATTATGAGTCTCGCCTGCAAAAAGCGAGAGTCAGTGTAGCCCCATTGTTTCAAGCCGTGGAGCGCGTAGAAGCTCGATCGTTTAGAATGTTTGTATCACCTATCAAGAGTGCTTGTATGAACCAGACAATATCTGATAAAGTACGCTGGACTACCGCCGATTTAGAACTATTGCCCGATAACGGCGATCGTTACGAAATTATTGATGGAGAGTTATTTGTGACTAGAGCACCGCATTGGGGTCATCAACAAGCTATAGGCAACCTCTACCAAGAACTTAATACTTGGTCGCGAGAGACTAATTTAGGACGAGCAGGAATCAATCCAGGTATCATTTTCACGGATGCTGATAACGTCATTCCGGATCTAGTTTGGGCCAGCAATGAACGCTTGGCTATCTTGCTAGACGAAGCCGGCCATTTAACCGCCGCACCTGAGTTAGTTGTTGAAGTATTGTCCCTCGGTGCAGACAATGAAAGACGGGATAGAGATTTGAAACTCAGACTCTATTCGGTACGAGGAGTACAGGAATACTGGATTGTGAATTGGCGGTTGCAGCAAATAGAAGTTTATCGCAGGGAACAAGCAAGTTTAAGGCTCATTGCTACGCTGTTGAGCGCTGATGAATTGACCTCGCCTTTGTTACCTGGTTTTAGTTGCTCTGTCGCTCGAATTTTTGCTTAGATTTATGAAACACTTTTACCGGGCGATCGGCATTTTAGGATTTGTTACCGTTTTGGGTGGCATATCCCCTGCCATTCCAGCAGAGTCAGCGCCAATACTCATCGTTCAAAATCCTGCTGAAGACTTATTTAACAGCGCTTTAGCCAAATCAGAAGCTGGAGACTTTCAAGGGGCGATCGCCGATTACACCGAAGCCATCCGCCTCAACCCCAACTACGCTAAAGCCTACAACAAACGCGGCATCATCCGCGGCCGCAATCTCAAAGATTATCCAGCAGCTAAAGCAGATTTCGATCGCGCCATTGAAATCAACCCCAACTACGGCGACGCCTACTACAACCGCGCCAGAGTCCGCGAGTTCTTAGAAGACAAACCGGGGGCGATCGCCGATTATCATAAAGCAGCCGAACTCTATCAAAAAGATGGCAATACCAACGATTATCAAGATGCTATCAAGCATCTTGAAATGCTGCAAGAATAAATGGCTTTTGAAAACATGGTATAATATGATTAGTGTTTAACAAATACAAACTATGGTTGCCAGCAAAAGTCACAACTACGTATCCCCGGAAGACTATTTAGACGGCGAAAAAATCAGCCCCGTCAAACACGAATACAGACAAGGCGAAATTTATGCCATGGCAGGAGCAAGCGATGCCCACGAGACAATTGCAGGCAACTTATTTGCGCTGCTGAGAAACCACGTTCGGGGTAGAGGATGCCGAATTTACATAGGAAACATGAAAGCCAGAATTGAGCAAGCAGACGTGTTTTACTATCCCGACATTATGGTGACTTGCGACGAAAGAGATAGAAGCCTGGAATATTTCAAACGCCACCCGCGCTTAATCGTAGAAGTTCTATCTCCAACAACAGCAGCATTCGATCGCGGAAATAAATTTGCCGACTACCGCACCTTAGAAACTTTACAAGAATACGTACTGATTAACCAAGAAAGAATCAGTGTAGAATCTTACCAGCGCAATGCAGAAGGGCGCTGGGAACTTTACCCTTACGCGGAGGGCGAAGAAGTTCGCTTGGCTAGCGTAGACTTTCAATGCCCGATCGCACAAATTTACGAAGATGTTCTAGGAATCAGTTAAAATAGTCGATCGAACCGATATCAAAAATTTATCTGCGTTCATCCGCGTTCATCTGCGGTTAAACACTCCAAATTAACTATTCAAAAAATGTCCGTAATCTCTACCGTCACCGTTACCGTACCCGCCACAACCGCCAACCTAGGCCCAGGATTCGACTGCATCGGTGCCGCTTTAAGCCTCTACAACCGCTTCCAATTCTCCCGACTCGAACCCTCAGCAACCGAGAAACTAAAAATTACCGTTACGGGCAAAGAAGCCGCCAAAGTCAAGACAGACGACAGCAATCTCGCTTATCAAGCTTTTCTCAAGTTATACGATCGCCTCCAACAATCGCCGCCGCCCGTAGCCATACATATAGATATGCAAGTGCCGCTGGCTAGAGGCTTGGGAAGTTCCGCTACAGCTATTGTCGGCGGGTTAGTCGGTGCAAATCAATTAGCCGGTGCGCCTTTGAGTCAGGTGGAAGTGATGCAGTTGGCGATCGAACTTGAAGGACATCCCGACAACGTTGTCCCTGCATTACTCGGAGGCTGTCGCCTCGCTGCTAGCAATCCACCCCCCCAACCCCCCCTTAGTAAGGGGGGGCTAAGAGAAGAATTCCCCCTCCGTGAGGGGGAAATCACAGCATCACCCCCCCTTAGCAAGGGGGGGCAGGGGGGGGGTTCTTGGGAAATGAATACACCCCCCCAACCCCCCCTTAGCAAGGGGGGGCTAAGAGAAGAATCCCCTCTTACACCCCCCCTTAGCAAGGGGGGGCAGGGGGGGGGTTCTTGGGAAATTTGCGATATTCCCTGGCATCCTAATATTGTCTCGGTGGTAGCCATCCCCGATTTTGAGCTTTCTACAGCCGAAGCGCGCCGAGTTTTGCCCGCAGATTACAGCAGGGCTGATGCGATTTTTAATGCCGCACACCTCGGTTTGCTGTTGCGGGCTTTGGAAACGGGCAAAGAAAACTGGCTGCGCTGCGCCCTCCAAGACAAAATTCACCAACCTTACCGGCAATCTCTGATTAAAGGATATGAAGCGGTGCAACAAGCCGCCCTGAATGCAGGGGCTTATGGAATGGTCATTAGCGGTGCGGGGCCGACGCTTTTGGCTTTAACGGATGCTACTAATGCTGGTGCGGTTGTCAGGGAAATGGCGGCTGCTTGGATGGAATTTGGGGTGAAGGCTGATGTAAGGGCGATCGACCTCGACACCCAAGGAGCACAAATCTCCCGTTAGTTATTCCACTCTGGACGCAGAACATCTACATAACCGCCTTTTGTAGGGGCAAAAGTAACAGCACGATACGGCATCAGAACCATCAATCATCAATTAACCGCAGGAATGATTGAAATCGGTTTCCCTGCTGTATCTTTATCGCCAGGATTAAGACAAATTCGCAAAGTTCGCGTTCTTCTGCCGGAACCACAGCCGCATTTTTTGCCTAAATCCTATTGGATTGACTCTTGGCTGAGGTAATCAGCACACATCTTTTTATCCTCTTCTGTTGCTTTCGGATTGGTTCTGAGATAATCGCTAATCCAATTGCAACCTAATGCCATTAGTTTATCGCAATCCCAAACCCACAGTTTGATGGTTTTGTCACTGCTAGCAGAAGCCAATGTCAAGCCATCGGGACTAAAGGCAATGCTATAGACCGGATTCCTATGCCCGGTGAGGGTAGCGATGGGTTTTTGGCTTGGCAGGTGCCACAGTTTGATGGTGTTGTCAAAGCTTGCAGAAGCCAATGTCAAGCCATCGGGACTAAAGGCGACGCTATAGAGCGGATTTCTATGCCCGGTGAGGGTAGCGATGGGTTTTTGACTTTGCAGGTGCCAGAGTTTGATGGTGTTGTCAAAGCTTGCAGAAGCCAATGTCAAGCCATCGGGACTAAAGGCAACGCTATAGACCTCATTGCTATGCCCGGTGAGGGTAGCCATGACTTTTTGGGTTTGCAGGTGCCACAGTTTGATGGTGTTGTCACTGCTAGCAGAAGCCAATGTCAAGCCATCGGGACTAAAGGCAACGCTTCTGACATAACTGCTATGCCCGGTGAGGGTAGCGATGACTTTTTGGGTTTGCAGATGCCAGAGTTTGATGGTGTGGTCACGGCTAGCAGAAGCCAATGTCAAGCCATCGGGACTAAAAGCGACGCTCCAAACCCAATTGCTGTGCCCGGTGAGGGTAGCGATGGGTGTTTGGCTTTGCAGGTGCCACACTTTGATGGTGTTGTCGTCACTTGTAGAAGCCAATGTCTTGCCATCGGAACTAAAGGCGACGCTATTGACCTCATTGCTATGCCCGGTGAGGGTAGCGATGGGTTTTGGGCTTTGCAGGTGCCACAGTTTGATGGTGTTGTCACTGCTTGCAGAAGCCAAAATCAAGCCATCAGGACTAAAGGCGACGCTATAGACCGGATTGCTATGCCCGGTGAGGGTAGCGATGGGTTTTTGGCTTTGCAGGTGCCACAGTTTGATGGTGTTGTCGCTGCTAGCAGAAGCCAAAATCAAGCCATCAGGACTAAAGGCGACGCTAGAAAGCGGATTTTTATGCCCGATGAGGGTAGCGATGGGTTTTTGGCTTTGCAGGTGCCAGAGTTTGATGGTGTTGTCAAAGCTTGCAGAAGCCAAAGTTAAGCCATCGGGACTAAAGGCGACGCTTCTGACAGAATTGCTATGCCCGGTGAGGGTAGCGATGGGTTTTTGGCTTTGCAGGTGCCACAGTTTGATGGTGTGGTCACTGCTTGCAGAAGCCAAAATCAAGCCATCGGGACTAAAGGCAACGCTTCTGACAGAATTACTGTGTCCTATAAGGGTAGCGATGGGTGTTTGGCTTTCCAGATGCCAGAGTTTGATGGTTTTGTCACTGCTTGCAGAAGCCAAAGTCAAGCCATCGGGA
Organism: Microcoleus sp. K4-B3; assembly: GCF_036704615.1. NCBI lineage: Bacteria > Bacillati > Cyanobacteriota > Cyanophyceae > Oscillatoriales > Microcoleaceae > Microcoleus > Microcoleus sp. K4-B3. Next base: position 58,789 of record NZ_JAUBSF010000010.1, on the reverse strand, counting down.
CTAAAGGCAACGCTTCTGACAGAATTGCTGTGTCCGGTAAGGGTAGCGATGGGAGTTTGGCTTTCCATGTGCCACAGTTTGATGGTGTTGTCGTCACTTGCAGAAGCCAAAGTCAAGCCATCTGGACTAAAGGCGATGCTTCTGACAGAATTGCTATGCCCTTCCAAATGATTGCGCTCTTTTACTACGGACGCTGCTTGTTGCAGCGCAGCTATCACTCGTCCTCTCATATGTTTTGTCGTCTCGGCTGAAGCATCTAATTGTTTGAATGCTTGCCCTGCCTTTAATGCTTCCAACAGTGCTTGGAATGTCTGTCCTGAACGAAATGATTCATTAGAAAAAGCAGTTTCCTGGATGACATTTGCTAAATTCTGGGCTTGAGTGACTTTATAGGTGGCTAATTGCTCTGCTTTAATTAGCGTCTGATTCGCTTGAGTCAAAATTTTATTCGCTTGTTTTTGTGCTTCTAACTCTCGTTCAACTTCCCGTTGTTGTACTTCCCGACTGGCATTTAAAAACTGATAATCCAAATCGCTCAAACTTTTATCGGCTGCCCAATTTTGAGCATCGTGCAAGGCTTGACCCCGCAACAGTCGCGATTCATCTTGGCAATCAGAATCTATCCAAGCTTTAAAACTTTCGCTGTAAGGGCGGAGATCCGCTAATTGTTTTTCCACCCAATCAAGGTTAAAAACCGCTTGATAAATTGGGTTATAAACTTTAAGTTTGCCAGACTGCTTAACCACCAATCCAGTTAATCGCAGTTCCATTTGTTCGGGACTATCATCAGTCGCTATCTCATTGTGCTGCAAAATTTGCTGATATAGTCCCAATAACCGACTTGCCCGTTGTTCGCTGCGTAAAATGCGGTCTCGAATCGTCTTTAAATGCTCTGGCTCATCCTGTCCTTCCCAATACTCAATCACCTTTTCTCGGACTAAATTCCCTACCCACTCAGCGGGAGTTTGCATGAAAGCAGAGTTGGCATAATTGAGCAATAATTTACACACTTTTTGTGTTAAAAATGGCTGTCCCCCAGTCCAATATAACACCGCTTCTAACAATGCTTGCGAATTTTCTGCTTGAGTTTCTAACCCAACTGCCAAAGGTTGGGCTTCTGCTAATTGAAACCCCGTTAACTCTATCCCTCGACCAATATTAAAAGGAGTGCGTCGCTTGTCTTGAATTAAATCTGAGGGAGTTGCCACCCCTAACATTGTAAATGTTAATCGACGATAGTCTGGTTGATCGGCTCGATTATTATAGCAATCACGAATCACAGCAAAAAAATCTTCTATTTTAAAATTTAAGCTGATTAAACTGTCCGATTCATCGACAAAAATAACTATATTTGCTGAGATATTTTTGAGTAATACTTCTTCAATGAATTTACTAAATCGTTTAACATTCGATAGTAATCTATTCTGCTCCCACCATTCATCTAAATCAAAAATGTCATACAAATTTAATCGGCTGACGATGCTATCGATCACGCCTGCATACCACTCTTCTGGCGTAATATCTGAGGTGCCAATTTCTGTGATATCAATGCTACTACAGGCGATTCCCTCTGCTTGTAACCGCTGCATTGTCCGCACTCGCAGGGATGATTTTCCCATTTGTCTGGCATTGAGAACATAGCAGAATTCTCCGGCTTTTAAAGCTTGATAAAGTTCTTCATCCGCCTTTCTAGTGACATAAGTTGGGGCATTTGCAGGCAGGCTCCCTCCCACTTGATATTGATAATCTTTCATAGTAATTGTTAATTCATAGGTGGAAAATCAGAGAATCAAGGAATCAATTTGTACAGCCGTACAGGTTCAGGAATTCCCTTTAACTGTTGCAGACCTAAGTCTATCGCATTTAAAGGTGAGTGGGTTTTTACGACTTGATAAACTGTCTCAGAAATACAGATTCCTCCTGGCTCTGCTTTCCCTTCTAAACGAGCAGCTAAATTTACACCAGTCCCCCTGATATCATTATTAAAAAAGAAGACTTCCCCCAAGTGAATACCAATGCGGTGCTGGAGGACATGACTCGGAGGTGAGATTGTGGCAGCTTCGGCGAAATTTCGCTGTATTTCTAGCGCACAGGCGACTGCTTTTACGGCACTTTCTGGAAAGAAAATTAATAAACCATCGCCGATTTCTTTAAGGACTTTACCTTGATATTTATCGCAAATCTCTCGGATGATTCTGAAATCTCGATTCACTAATTCTAGTGTCAGCTTTTGGTTGGCAACTGATAAAGCAGTGGAATTAACAACATCCGAGAACATAATAGCTGCTAAATGACTCTCTACGGGCAAGATTGGTTGGTTATTAGTTTGTTGCCCATCAGTCGCTGGAGGAGAAGCTAGGCGATGGCGAAAATATTGACGGTACAAACCACATAATGGCATGACAGCATTTCCCTGAAATTTGATCAACCCCATGCTTCGCAATTTAAAAGCCTCTCCGGTGTGAATCTCTACAGGTTGTTCGCTGTTAATCACTTGTCTAATTGTTGCTGCTAGTTCTGCATCTGTTTCCAAGTTAACTAAATGCCGTCGTAAATGATCGTAGTAAGGGCCTTCTTCAGTAGGAGCGACTTTTAGCAAGCTATCTAAGGTAATTCTCCCCCTGGCAACTTGGTAGAGAGCAACTCGAACTAAATAAGGATGACCGCCCACCATTTCCATCAGGTCACAAATCTCTTGATTTGACCAATTTAATCGGTGTCGATTCACTAAATCTGTTACCTGTCTCTGATTGAGTTCAGGTAACTCTATGGGCAATCCCACGTTAAATGGCGACTGATTAATATTGAGAGGGATATAAACTTCTTGAGAGTGAGAAATGACTAACCTCAGCTTTTTCCAAATTTCCTCATTTTTGCCCCGCTCGTGCCAAGCTCGTAATAATCCAAAGAAGTCGGTGGCTATTTCGGAATGCTGAAAAATCCGATCGACTTCATCTAACCCTAAAACAAGAGGCCGCTCGCTGTCAGATAGTAGATAGCGTTGGAAATACTTGGTGCTTTTATTTTTACTGCCGAGAACGCCTTTCCAATATTCTCCTAACCTGTCTTCTAAATTTAATTCATTGGTAATCTCACCACAAAACCACTGCAACAACTCATCAAGATTGGTGAGAAAACTGCCATCAGCCCATTGAAAGTTTAAATAAGCCGTTTGATATCCCTGTTCCTTGGCGCGGTCTAAAATTCGCTGCACTAAGGAAGTTTTTCCCATTTGCCGGGGGGCTTTGATTCGGATTAAAGCTCCGGGTTTGACAATAGTTTGGTAGCAGTCCGATTCGATGGGAGGTCGATCGATATATAGGGGTGAATCCAAACTCACAGAACCTTCTGGGTTGTCTAAATTGAGAAGAGAAACGGGAGGTGTGGCGATCGATCGCGGATTTTCCACCACAGGCGACAACTCCTCAACGATATCGCTAACAGAAGCATCGCACGATCGCTCTGCTGCATCCAACTGGGAAAAATCCGACTTCTTCTTTAATACCGGCGTAAGTTCTTCGGGAATATCAGCCATGCTGATGCTAACGCAACCCAACTTATAGGCACGTTCGATCGACTCCCCCGCCGCCAACGTATCGTAAAAACCTACAGCGAATTCTCGTGCGGCGTTATCTCCCACCGCTTGCTTCATGCCGATCACATAGGGAATGTGACGTGCGATCGCCTCAGCTTGCACTTCTGAATAGCAAGCGTTGAGTATTACGCACTCCACGTACTCCTTAAACGCCTCAAACAAAGCTGCCAAAGCTTTGGTATTTACAAGCTTAATTTCTCCCGCCTCATCTTCCAACGCTAAACCGCCTTCTCCTGCACCATGCCCAGAGAAATGCACAATCTCTGGTTTATAATCTAATATGGCTCGCTGCATTTCTCTTGGTGTCACCGCCCACTGTTGCTCCAGTTGAAACTTGTCGCCCTTTTTAGAGCGTTGCAACCCCTCTGCAATTTCCTTCGCCTCTTTCTGTAAGTCCACAGGGGTGGTATTTTTGGGGTTGGCTGCCAAAAACAGGATAATTTTTTTATGTTCAGAAGGAATACTCATCAATCGAACCTTCACGCTTAGGAGATACAGGAGCTTAACGACACTACCCCTGTGACGGCGACATATTTCTTGCCTTTACGCTATTTAACCACAAACATCTTTATTTTTGTTGTCAGTAAACTGACAGAAACGCTCGCCCTGACTCAAGCATAACCAATCAAAAAGGCGATCGCTATTCTCAAGTAATCATTTGAGCAACCTATTCCAGAAGTGCGATCGCCTTCCGCTTTTGCAGTCTTATTTTCATAAATATCGAGATTCTTTGCCCCTATAGAAGCAATTCCTCCTGCTAGATATTTAGAAATATTTTTGATAATTAAGCAAGCAACAATCTTCCTTCTTTTTTCTTCCTTATTCCTTCTGCTCTTCCTCTACGTCAAGAGCAGTTTATTAAAAAATTTAGTAATTTTAAAGACAATGCCCGACTAAATAGTCGATCGAACGCCTCACTCTTTGATAACACTTTCGATGGAGATCTAAAATTCACCTAAAGTTTAGCCCCCTTTGGCAAAACCCTTCCTAAGATAGAAGTTAGGGGTCGATCGGTCTAAAAGCCGATTCAGGGGCAAGTGTCAAGGACTCCATCGAACCCAAATCCAGAGCAGCAAGACAGGGAGGACATCAAAATCATGGTAAACGCGCCGACAGGGGAAACCCGCCTGGGCCCGACCGATCAGGTGCAAGCCTTAGACCGCGATTGCACAACCCTATCCCGTCACGTACTCCAGCAACTTCACAGCTTTTCAGCAGATGCTCAGGATCTCAGCGCCCTGATGAATCGCATCGGACTAGCTGCCAAGCTGATCGCGAGGCGGCTCAGCAGAGCCGGGTTAATGGCAGATGCTTTAGGGTTTACAGGGGCTGTGAATGTGCAGGGAGAATCCGTCAAAAAGATGGATATCTATGCTAATGAAGTGTTTATCTCGGTATTCCAGCAAAGCGGACTTGTCTGCCGCTTGGCTTCGGAGGAAATGGAAAAACCCTACTACATTCCCGAAAACTGTCCGATCGGGCGTTACAGTCTGCTCTACGACCCCATAGACGGTTCTTCCAATCTTGACATCAATCTCAATGTCGGCTCCATATTCAGCATCCGCAAGCAAGAGGGGGACGATGAAGACGGTTCTGCTTCCGACTTGCTGCAACACGGACACAAACAAATCGCGGCAGGCTACGTGCTCTACGGCCCGAGTACCATGCTGGTTTATTCGATCGGTCAGGGCGTTCATTCCTTTACCCTCGACCCCAGTTTGGGCGAGTTTATTCTAGCTAACGAAAACATTAAGGTTCCCGATCGCGGCCCGATTTACAGCGTTAATGAAGGCAACTTCTGGCAGTGGGAGGAATCTTTGAGAGATTACATTCGCTACGTACACCGCAGCGAAGGCTACAGCGCCCGGTACGGTGGGGCTTTGGTGGGAGATTTCCACCGGATTTTATTCCAGGGAGGCGTGTTTTTGTACCCCGGAACGGTGAAAAAACCCGAGGGCAAATTGCGCTTGCTCTACGAATCGGCTCCTTTGGCGTTTTTGATGGAGCAAGCCGGCGGGCGGGCAAGTACGGGTATTCAAGACATCATGGATGTAGTGCCGACCAAGCTGCACGAGCGATCGCCCTTGATAATCGGCAGTAAAGAAAATGTAGCGATGGTTGAGTCTTTTATTCAAGATCGATCGCGCAATCCTAGAACAGTCCAAGAGTGAAGGAAAAGGGAAGTTCGGCAACGGATTATGTAACGGATGTAACTGATGTCAGGAAGAAGGAAGAGGGAAGTTCGGCAACGAGCAATGTACGGGATGTAACGGATGTCAGGAAGAAAGAAGAGGGTTTTAACTTATAACTTTCGACTCCCAATTACCAATTCCCTATTGCCAATTCCCCATTACCAATTCTCAATTTTCAATTCCCAATTTCCAAGTCCCAATTAACAGCTATCAAATTGTAGGAGTTACAGTAATGACAGCAACGCCAACGAATCACCTGTTAGAAATCAAAGAAATTGGCCAAAGTATCTGGATGGACAATTTGACTCGCGATCTGATCGAGTCCGGCGAACTCAAAAAGATGATTGAAAGTAGGGGACTGCGCGGGATTACATCTAATCCGGCTATTTTTGAGAAAGCGATCGCGGGTAATGTGATTTACGACGCGGATATCGAAGCGGGCATCCGGGCGGGTAAATCTGTAATGGAGATTTACGAATCTCTGGTATTTGAAGATATCCGCAACGCTTGCGACATCTTCGCCCCAGTTTACGCAGAGTCGAAGGGTTTGGACGGTTACATCAGTATCGAAGTGCCACCGACGATCGCCAACGACACAGAAAGCACGATTAGCGAAGCCATGCGCTATTACAAAACCCTCGGCAAAGAAAACGTGATGATTAAGATTCCGGGAACCGCTGAAGGTTTGCCCGCAGTCGAGCGAGTCATCAGCGAAGGGATTAACGTTAACGTGACTTTGCTGTTCTCGGTTGACAGCTACGTCGAAACCTTCTGGGCTTACATTCGCGGTTTGGAAGCGCGGGCGGCTAAAGGTTTGGATGTGAGCAATACTGCTTCTGTTGCCAGTTTCTTCTTGAGCCGGATCGACATCAATATCGATGGCAAGATTGACGAGAAACTCAAAAATGTCACAGATATTTCCACAAAAGCCAAACTGGAAGCAGTGAAGGGGAAAATTGCGATCGCCAATGCGAAGGTAGCTTACCAGAAGTATAAAGAGATCGTAGCGAGCGATCGCTGGCAAGCTTTAGCAGCCAAAGGAGCGAAAGTGCAGCGATTGCTGTGGGCTTCCACCAGCACCAAAAACCCCAACTACAGCGATGTCATGTACGTAGATGAACTAATAGGCCCCGATACCGTTAACACTTTGCCGCCGAACACTGTTGAAGCTTGTTTCGACCACTGCGATGTCGCACCCCGGATTGAGAACAACGTTGCAGAAGCTTACACGCTGATCGAAAGTCTCAAAGATCCCGACATCGACATCAACTTGGACAAAGTGATGGCAGACTTGCTCCTCGACGGGATTGAGAAATTCGTCAATCCGTTCCAATCCCTGATAGATTCCTTGCAAGAGAAAGTCCAGAAGTTGTCACCCGTCGCTTAGGCAAATATCTGTATCCTGAAAGGCAGAAGCATTGAGGAGTCGGAATAGATAATTGTTTTGCTTCCTAAATGCTGAGTTTTAAATCCTCTCTAGGAATTTTGAGATTAATGGGTTTCAAAGTTCCTAGAGAGCAAAATCATCTGCCTCCTTTAGCAGTATGAAGAAGCGATTAACTCTCTCACCCCGCAACTAGCAGAAATGACCGCAAACTATCATGGTGTCTTGGCAGGGTTAACAGCACTAGAACAAGGAAAATAAATAATGGTAACGCTACTTGAAAATCCACTGCGGGTCGGTTTGCGAAAAGAACGGGTGCCGGAACCGCAAATACTGGTGATCTTCGGAGCTTCTGGGGATCTCACCCAGCGCAAACTGGTACCTGCAATTTATCAGATGAAGCGCGATCGGCGCTTGCCACCGGAAACTACCGTGGTGGGAGTAGCCCGCCGCCCTTGGAGTCACGATTACTTCCGAGAGCAAATGCGCGAAGGCATTGAAGAATTTGGCGGCGGCATTGGCAATGAAGAATTATGGAAAGATTTCGCTCAAGGTTTGTACTACTGTCCGGGCGACATTGACAACCCCGAAAGCTATCAAAAACTCAAAGCTTTCTTAGCGGAAATCGACGAAGAAAGGAGAACTCGCGGCAATCACATATTTTATCTCTCGGTTTCCCCGAACTTTTTCCCAGAAGCAATTAGGCAACTAGGCGCTGCTCAAATGCTAGTTGACCCAGCAAAACACCGCTTGGTAATTGAAAAACCCTTCGGCCGCGACTTGAGTTCGGCAAAAGCTCTCAACCGAGTCGTGCAGCAGGTTTGCCAAGAACAGCAAGTTTACCGGATCGACCACTATTTGGGTAAAGAAACTGTTCAGAATTTAATGGTGTTCCGGTTTGCTAACGCGATTTTTGAACCGCTGTGGAATCGGCAATTTGTCGATCACGTACAAATTACAGTTGCAGAAACAGTAGGCGTAGAAGACCGGGCGGGTTACTACGAATCCTCTGGGGCGTTGCGGGATATGCTGCAAAACCACTTGATGCAGATTTTCTGTCTGACGGCGATGGAACCGCCGAACTCGCTCGACGCTGACAGCATCCGCACCGAAAAGATGAAAGTTCTGCAAGCAACTCGCTTGGCAGATTTGAATAACTTGGACTTCTCAGCGATTCGGGGTCAATATTCCGCAGGTTGGATGAAGGGCAAACCCGTGCCGGGGTACCACGATGAACCGGGGGTTGCTCCCAATTCGACAACGCCGACTTTTGTGGCGATGAAGTTTATGATTGACAACTGGCGCTGGCAGGGAGTGCCTTTTTACCTGCGAACCGGCAAACGGTTGCCGAAAAAAGTTAGCGAAATTGCGATTCAGTTCCGCGAAGTTCCGCTGCTAATCTTTCAGTCCGCGGCCCAACAAACTACTCCTAACGTTTTGACTATGCGCGTGCATCCCAACGAGGGGATTTCGCTGAGGTTTGAGGCGAAAATGCCGGGGCCGGATTTGCGGACGCGGACGGTGGATATGGATTTCAGTTACGGTTCTTCCTTTGGGGTGACATCTTCGGATGCTTACGATCGCCTGTTAATTGATTGTATGCTGGGCGACCAAACTTTGTTTACCCGTTCTGATGAAGTGGAAGAAGCTTGGCGGGTGGTAACGCCGGCGCTGATGGATTGGGAATCGTCCAACGAACAGGAGTTGGTTCCTAAATACGAAGCGGGTACTTGGGAACCGGCGGAAGCAGAACTGCTAATTAACAGAGACGGCCGCAAGTGGCGCAGACTTTAAGAGTCATTAGTCAGCAGTCATTAGTCCTTAGTCATTGGTCAGCATTAGTCATTAGTCATGAGCTAAGAACTGCTAACTAATAACTGCTAACTAATAACTAATGAGTAATGACCGATGACTAATAACAGATGACTAATAACAAAGGAGAAAAGATTTATGACGATGACACCGATTAAAGCTCCGCCTCTGGTTTCGCTGCAAAATCCTAAAGATGTATCGCTCGACCAAATAGAGGCCGAATTGAGTCAAATTTGGGAAAGTTACAGAGAATCAGGGTCAAAGGGCGATGTTCCGATCGCTAGTAGGGCAACAACTTTTACTTTTGTAGTCTACGAACCCGAAGAAACTCAGCGGTTATTAGCGGATCTGGGGTTTTACGACGGGCCAGTGGACGGTATTACCGGGCCGATGACGGCATCTAGCATCAGGGCAGCTCAAAAAGCTTACGGGCTGCCGAGAACTGGCAAACCTAACGCTGAATTGCTGGCGACTTTGCGGGAAGAAGTGGCTCGCAAAAATTCAAAAGGCGAGGAGATGGGCTCGAGTGGCTTGGGTTCCGGGGGTTCGGGTGTAGCTGATGCGATTGTGGCTGCCAATCCCTGCCGGATTATTGCTCTGTGCCCGACGGCGGGGGAAGATACGGGCGTGCAGGCTCAAGTGGCTGCTTATTGTCCGGTTCACAAGCGCACCACTGGCAATCTGATCTGCTGCGAGTACATTACGCTGCGGGGTACGGAAGCTGCTTTGGAACGGGTGAGCGGCATCGTGACGGCGTTGACGATCCCGGATTTGCCGACGCTGCTGTGGTGGAAAGCGAATCCTGATGCCGATCGAGTTTTGTTCCAGCGGCTGGCGGCAATTAGCAGTTCTGTGATTGTTGACTCTAGCAGCTTTGCCGAGTGTGAAGCCGAATTGCTGTTGATGCAAAGTCTGATCGAGGAGGGAATTCCGATCGCGGATCTGAATTGGCGCCGGCTGGCCGCATGGCAGGAGTTGGCTGCTGAGGCTTTTGACGCCCCGGAACGTCGCGCTGCGATTCGGGAAATCGATCGGGTGACGATCGATTACGAACAGGACAATTCTACGCAAGCGCTGATGTATTTAGGTTGGCTGGCGAGCCGGCTTCAGTGGCGTCCTGTTGCTTTCAAACAGGAAGAGGGGGATTACCAAATCAAGCGAATTAAATTCGCGGGGCCGGACGAACGGTTTGTAGAAGCGGAGTTGGCTGCTATTCCTACTGCTGATACGGGCGATGTCCCGGGCGATTTGATTGCTCTGCGTTTGAATTCTACGAACGAAAAGGCTGACTGCGGTACGGTTCTGTGTTCGGAAGTCGGCGGCTGTATGCGGATGGAAACGAAGGGCGGCGCTCAAACCGATCGGTTTAACCAGGTGAGTCCTCTGTTCGATCAGGTGACGGAACAGTTGCTGGGCCAGCACTTGCAGAGTTGGGGCCGAGATGTGCTTTACGAAGAAAGTTTGGCAGTGACGGCTCAAATGCTGAAGTTAGCTAAGCGGTAAAAAGAAGTTCGGCAACGGATTGTGTAACGGATGTAACGGATGTAACGGATGTCAGGAAGAGGGAAGAAGGATGAAGGATTGAGTTAATATTCAGTGGGGCAGGCAATGTCTGCCCTACTTTTTTAGGAGTTATGAATTTTAAGTTATGAGTTTTGAACTTAATAATGTTCTTTGACTCAAAACTCTAAATTACTTCCAAAAAGCAACGCAATTACCTCTATTCTTCTCATTCTTCCTTCGCGCCCTTCGCGTCTTCGCGTTTCGTTAAATTGGTATTATTTGAGAAGTTCAAGACCAATACTCATAATTTTATCACCTGTTTGATTTCTGTATTTTTTGTAACTAATCTAGAACTATGGCTTTAGTAATTGCTGGCGAACGCAGCGGGGCGGGAAAGACTACTGTAACGATCGCCCTTTTAGCTTTTTTAATCCGTCGCGGCTTGAATGTTCAATCTTTTAAGGTTGGCCCCGATTACATTGACCCGATGTTTCATGCTTTTGTTACTGGTCGCCCCTGTCGGAATTTAGACCCGGTATTAACGTCTGAATCTTATGTAAAAAAGTGTTTTTCTCGTCATATTCAAGATGTCGATTATGCCTTAGTTGAAGGGGTGATGGGACTATTTGATGGGGTTTCTCGGAAGAAAGAAGAAGAAAGTTCGGCAACGGATTTCGTAACGGATGTAACGGATAGAAGTTCGGCAACGGTTGTACGAGATGTAAAGGATTTAACGGATTTAACGGATTTAAGGAAGCCAGAAGGAAAACAACACTATTCTATTTCCTTTGCTTCTACGGCTCATGTGGCTTATTTGCTGAATTTGCCGGTATTGTTTGTGATAGATTGCAGCAGGCTCTCTGGTTCTGTGGCTGCGATCGCCCACGGTTTTCGTTCTTTTAACCCTGACCTTAAATTCGCTGGTTTGGTGCTGAATCGGGTGGCGAGCGATCGACATTTGGAACTGCTTCAAGATGCTCTCCAACCGCTCAATTTACCTATTTTAGGCGTTTTGCGCAGGGATGAGGCTGTTACTATTCCCGATCGACATTTGGGGCTGATTCCTGCTGAGGAGTTGCCGAATCTTCATGCTGCGATCGATAAACTGGCTGATTTGGCTGCTGTTAGTTTTGACTGGGAGCAACTTTTGCCTTGGTTGGCTGCAACTCGAAATGGGGGGGGTGAGGGGTCTGAGCAACTTTTGGGTAGGCACAGTCTCCCTTCGGTTATTATAACTCAAAAAGATGATGTTGTCAACTCTTTGGGTAAACAATTTGGAGTGAGGATTGCAGTTGCGCGCGATCGGGCTTTTAATTTTTACTATCAGGACAATCTTGATTTGTTGGAAGAGTTGGGTGCGGAGTTGGTATTTTGGAGTCCCCTTGATGACTCGGTTTTTCCCGACAACGTGCAAGGGTTATATTTTGGTGGTGGTTTTCCCGAAGTGTTTGCTCAAAATTTGAGCGGTAATGTTTTAATTCGGGATGCGGTAAGAAGTGCGATTTTTTCGGGAATGCCGACTTACGCGGAGTGCGGCGGTTTGATGTATTTGTGCGATTCTATTGTAGACTTCGATGGCAATTCTTGGCAAGGGGTAGGTTTGTTGGAAACTGCTGCTGCGATGGGAAAGCGTTTGACGCTGGGATACCGAGAAGCTGTGGCGGTGAGGGATAGTTCGGTGTTAACTGCTCTTGATGAGGTTTGGGGACATGAGTTTCATCGATCGCATTTAAGTGTGGAACCGAGTAATCCAGTTTATCACAGTTGGAGGTATGGCAAGCGGGGGGAGGTTGAGGCGGTTGCTGAAGGTTGGGGAGTTTGTCAGGTACACGCTTCTTATTTGCATTTGCATTGGGGTGCTCGACCTGATATTCCGGCTCGTTTTTTGCAGCAGTGTGCTGATTTTGATTGTAAGGGTGTTTTGGGCGATCGGACTTAAATAATATTTTTTTAACGAACCGCGAAGACGCGAAGGTCGCTAAGGAAGAGAAGGAAGAGGAAGGGCATGATGGGTTATGTCTGTAGCGATTTGGAAGTAAATCAATTAAGTTTTTTGTGGAACAACTCAAAAAGCCTATTTCTGGCTGTTTCCAGAGTATAAATCCAGTGGTCTTACTATTTATATTAGAATATTTATGACGGATCGAGCTAGGGATGTTGGGATTTATGAGCGAATCAATTTCGACTAAGCAATTGTTGGAACAATGGGTGACACCGGAGAATTTTCGGAGTTACGGTCAAGTTATTTTTGCGGCTGTGGACGGCAAGTTTTTCGATGCTGACGATGCTCAGTTAAACTTGCAAAATGGGATTCCTAGATTTTACATTATGCGGCTGCACCAGAAAGGTCGCAAATTTCGTCTAATTACGAGGCACGTTCAATGTACTCAGTGTTTGGGTTCTTTGGATGGGAAGGATTGGTTGATGGCGGTTGCGCCTCCTGGGGATAGCTATAAACCGAGTTTAGAGGATATGGCTGCTTTTCGGATTCCGGGCAATTGTTTTATTAAGTTAGATGTGGGAACTTGGCACGCTGGGCCGTATTTTGATGCGGATTTTGTTGATTTTTACAATTTGGAATTGAGCGATACTAATTTAGTTGACCATTTTACCTTTGATTTTGTTAAAAATCACAATCTGGAGTTTGAGATTGTCTGATGTTGGCGATTTGTAGTTGCGCTTTCTTTTTGGTGATTATGGTTATAGGTGGGTTTTTTGAGTAAGATTTTTTAACCGGAGAGGGCGCAGAGGACGCAGAGGAGGAGAAGGAGGGGGTTCGCAAGTGATTGGGGAATTCTTTTGGCCTCACTAGGCTGAATGGCGACGCTTTAAAGATAAAGTTTACCATTGTTAAAATAGGTGCAATTGTCATGCCTGAGCAAAAGTATAGCATTGTTCTGCGCGAATGTCGTTTGTTAGGTGCGGGCGACAGTCAAACAGTGGATATCGCCATATATGGGGACAAAATAGCCGCCGTATCGCCGCAGATTCCCGAATTGGGAGAATCCGAAATCGAAATTCAAGGCAAATTAGTCAGTCCCCCGTTTGTGGAGTCGCACATTCATCTCGATTCGGCTTTGACTGCGGGGGAACCGCGATGGAATCAAAGCGGCACTTTGTTTGAGGGAATTCAAATCTGGGGGGAACGAAAGCAAAGTTTAACTCTGGATGATGTCAAAAAACGGGCTGTTGAAACTTTAAGGCTGCAAGCGTCTCAAGGGATTTTGTTTGTCAGGAGTCACGCTGATGTTAGCGAACCGACGCTGACTGCTTTGCAAGGACTTTTGGAAGTTCGAGAACAAGTCAAAGATTGGATGACTCTGCAAGTTGTGGCTTTTCCTCAAGACGGGATTTACGGAAGTTCAGAAAATGACAAACTTTTAGAGAAATCTCTGGATATGGGTGCGGATGCTGTGGGCGGGATTCCGCATTATGAGTTGACGCGGGAAGATGGGGTGAAGTCGGTTGAGCGAATTTTTGAACTTGCTGAAAAATACAATAGATTAATAGATGTTCACTGCGATGAAATCGATGATGAACAGTCGAGATTTTTGGAGGTGGTAGCAGCTTGTGCGATTAGAAGCGGGGCGGGTTCGCGGGTGACGGCTAGCCACACGACGGCTTTCGGTTCTTACAACAATGCTTATGCCTTTAAGCTGATGGGAAGTTTGGCAAAATCGCGAATTAATTTTATTGCCAATCCTTTAATTAATATCACCCTGCAAGGCCGCGCTGATACTTATCCCAAACGCCGTGGGTTGACGCGGGTTAAGGAGTTGTGGCTGCAGGGATTGAATGTGAGTTTTGGCCACGACTGCGTGCAAGATCCTTGGTATAGTTTAGGTACGGGAAATATGTTGGATGTCGCTCATATGGCGGTTCATGTTTGTCAGATGACGGGAATGGCTGAGATTGCAGCTTGTTTTAATATGGTCACTGTCAACGGTGCTAAAACTCTCAATCTGGGAGATGATAATTATGGGATAGAGGCGGGGAAAACTGCAAATTTGATTGTGTTGGATGCTGAGGATTGTTATGATGCAATTAGGAGGCGCGCTGCTGTTCGGTATGTGATTTCGCGGGGTAAGTTGCTGGCGGAAACAGAACCTGCTAAAATTAGTTTTCATGGTATTTGACAAACAATATTTTAATCTGTTAAATTGTGAATCAAGGTGCTATTCCCGATGAGAGTCCGAGAAATTTGCAGGAGCAACTGCTACTGCAAGATGCTAAGGCTGGTAATTGCATAGTAATTCATTGCGGTACAGATAGATTGTTGGGAGATGCAGCGAGACTTATGGCTGTTTATGGCGGAAATTCTGAAGATTGGGATAAAATGACAAGTATTGAGGCTTTTGAAATTAATGGATCTTCCGTACAAGTCCATTGGTTTCGGAACAGTCAGACTCTTCAAGATGTGGAGTTTAAGTTCAAGCGACAGTATCCCAAAACAGCCCCTAAAAATCTGTAGATAATCAAGTTATGAAAATTCGTTGTATTGCTAATACGGGTGAATCTCTCCCTGACAAATATATAGATCCGCCACGCGGTTACACTAGAACAGTTGAGTTACCGCTAACTATAGGCAAGGAATATGTTGTTTATGCTATCCGAGAATGGAAAGGGACTATTTGGTACTACATCTGCAATGATAATTATAGCTATTATCCCATCCATAATCCGGCGCCGATGTTTGAAGTGGTTGACAGTAGGGTTTCTAAGTATTGGCGGTTTGAACTTTCGCCCAATGGTTTGTTAATGATAGCGTTTGAACAGTGGTTTACAGATCCTTATTTTTATGATAAGCTGACAGACCAAGAAGAGGCGGAGGTTGAGATTTTTGAGAAGGTTAAGGAACTGATGGATGCTGAGGATTTTGATTTGCCTCCGCTGGATGTTGCAGTTGAAAAGTTGCGGGAAACTGTCAGTGTTTGAGTGGGAAAAGTGCGATCGCAAATTGTTTCTTACCACCTTGACTCACATACCTTCAAATGGTATCACATAGGAATCAGCATAATTAGGTCAAAAAAATGAACGAAAGACTTGAAACCAATAAGAACTATGAGGCAGTGGGTGATGATGATGTTTTGTTATTCGTCGGCAATCAAGCAACTTTTCTGGTACGAAGGTTTAAAGAGCTAGCCGCTAGCAAGTTTAGTGAGATACTTGGGCTTACTGCACAAAAGGAATCTCGCCAGATATCAGTAATGAATTGGATGAGAGAACTGTGTATTAACGAAGAAACAAAAATTATGGGAGGGGATATAAAGTGGAACTCCCCTAAAGAAGGAATCGATTGTCAAGTCCTCAAAATTGGTTCCAAGGGTTGGGAAAAAGGAAAGGTTCAAATCGAAGTCAATAAAAATATAAATTCTAAGGAAACGCAGACATCTATAAAGTTTTGTCCTGATGAACCACCAGAGCAAAAATCGCCTCTAGATGATATCAGACAATCCGAGGAATACAAAAAACTGAGCAATAATAACTGACAGCCCGATCGCGATTACAATACAATAATCGATCGCACGTATATCTGAATCTTAGATTTTCAACCGCAGATGAGGGCAGATGTACGCGGATGTTTTTTTGGGAGGGACTAATGACAAATATAGAAGAATATGTCGATCGCACGGCCGAACTGATAAACTTACCGTTTGACCCGGAACATCGGCCCGGTGTTGTGGTAAACTTCGAGAGGATAGCTGCGATCGCCCGACTCGTTACTGAATTCCCCTTACCCCCAGAAGTAGAACTCGCGCCGGTGTTTGAACCTTAGATTTTTAACCGCAGATGAACGCAGATGAACGCAGATGTTTTTTAGAGAAGGCTGATGCGGTTGCTACGGCAGCGGCTGTTAAATGTGGTAAGGTTACGGCTACAGAGGCGGTAAGTGCTGCTTTGGAACGGATTGCTGTTAAGGATAAAGCTTTTAATTGCTTTACTGCAATCACTGCATCAAGCGCACTCGCAGCAGCCGAAAATATAGATAATTCGATCGCAAATAACCAAAACCCAGGCCCTTTAGCAGGCGTTCCCTTCGCAGTCAAAAACCTGTTCGACATCGGCGGAATTACTACTCTAGCAGGGTCAAAAATCAACGCTGACAATCCTCCGGCTACCCAGGACGCGGCGGTGGTCGCGCGACTCAAGCAAGCCGGGGCTGTGCTCGTAGGTACGCTCAACATGGACGAGTACGCCTACGGTTTCGTTACCGAAAACAGCCACTACGGGCCGACTCGCAATCCCCGCGATACTACCCGCATCGCCGGCGGTTCCAGCGGCGGTTCCGCAGCAGCAGTCGCCGCCGGTTTTGTACCCATCACTCTCGGTTCTGATACTAATGGTTCCATCCGCGTACCGGCTGCTTTGTGCGGTGTCTTTGGGTTTAAGCCTACTTACGGCCGTTTGTCGAGGGCTGGCGCTTATCTATTTTCGGGTAGTTTGGATTGTGTGGGGCCGTTTGGGCGATCGATCGGAGATATGGCGCTGCTGTACGATATCCTGCAAGGCCCTGATTCTCGCGACCCAGTTTGCACTCAACGCCGGCCTGAACTTTGTTCGCCGCAGTTAAATCAAGGCATCGAAGGATTGCGAATTGCTGTTGCTGACGGGTATTTCGCCGCAGGGGCCGAACCGGAAGCAATGGATGCTGTAGAAATAGTTGCTAAAGCCTTGACAAATGCCTTGGATGGTGGTATAAGCACAGAAAAAACAACAAACCCCCCAAAAATAGGGGGGCTTGCAACTGTCAGCATACCGGAATCCGATCGCGCCCGGGCTGCGGCATTTATCATTACCGCTTGCGAGGGGGGAAACTTGCATTTAGACAATTTACGATCGCGCCCTCAAGACTTCGATCCGGCGACGCGCGATCGCTTTTTAGCGGGAACCC
Source organism: Microcoleus sp. K4-B3 (assembly GCF_036704615.1). Classification (NCBI taxonomy): domain Bacteria; kingdom Bacillati; phylum Cyanobacteriota; class Cyanophyceae; order Oscillatoriales; family Microcoleaceae; genus Microcoleus; species Microcoleus sp. K4-B3. The sequence continues at coordinate 41,411 of NZ_JAUBSF010000010.1, read as the reverse complement.
TGATCCCTGCGACTTGGTACTTGCAAGCGCAGAGATTCAGACAGTGGTACCGCGATCGAATTCGCGAAATATTCCAACACACAGACATCATCCTCGCACCCGCAACCCCGATTGCTGCCCCTGAAATTGGCGTCGAGAAAATGGTAATAGCGGGACAAGAAATCTTAGTGCGTCCCAATCTCGGACTGTTCACCCAACCCCTATCATTTATTGGCTTGCCCGTTCTTTGCGTGCCCGTACAGCGGCCCGGCGCTTTGCCCTTGGGGGTACAAATTATTGGTGCTCCCTACAGCGAAGCGGTGATTCTCCGAGTCGCTGCGGTACTTGAATCGCAAGGCATTATATCTGCCGAATCAATTGACCCCTAATTCTAGGGTTTGTTGTTGCGGTGGAAGCGTCTCTTAGTCCTTCTGGCAATAGCTTTGCGCTTCTGCTTTTCCAAGGGGGTTTCAAAGTGGCGGTGCTTTCTCATGTCGGGGAAAATACCCGCTTTGGAAACTTGCCGCTTAAACCGTCGTAGGGCTGACTCAATCCCTTCATTTTCGCCTATTACAACTTGGGTCATTCTTTCTCCTTAGTGTTTGTTAGATCAAGTTTTATCATATCAAGCTTTTTGACGGCGCGACCTGTTGAAGGTCGGGCGATCGACCAAAACCCCAAAATTATACCAAATCCGCTGCCATCACCGCTCTTGATTCTTTAGTCCGCGCAGGGGGGCTTTGTATGTGAAAGCGGGAATTATATTCGCGCGGTTGCATCGGTTTGGGCTATCAACTGATTTTCCTGCCGCAGGTAAGCTTGAATAAACGGGTCTAATTCGCCGTTCATCACATCTTCGATGGCGGTTGTTTCCACCCCAGTACGCAAATCCTTGACCATTTGGTATGGGTGAAACACGTAATTGCGAATTTGGTTTCCCCAAGCCGCCTCCACCATGTCGCCGCGAATCTCGGCAATTTCCGAAGCCCGCTGTTCCTTAGCAATCACCAACAGCCTAGCCTTGAGTAATGCCAAAGCTTTTTCCTTATTTTGCAACTGACTGCGTTCTTCTGTACAGCGGACGGCCAAACCAGTAGGAAGGTGAACGATGCGGACTGCGGTTTCTACCTTGTTAACATTTTGCCCGCCCTTGCCGCCCGCGCGGGAAGTCGTGATTTCCAAATCTTTTTCTGGAATGTCCAACTTGACGGATCGATCGAGAATTGGCATCACTTCGACGCCCGCAAAACTGGTTTGACGCTTGTCGTTAGCATTAAAAGGCGAAATTCTGACCAAGCGGTGAGTGCCTTTTTCCGATCGCATATAACCGTAAGCGTAACGGCCGACAATTTCCAAAGAAGCCGATTTAACACCTGCTTCCTCTCCCTCGGAAATTTCCATTAAATGTACTTTGTAACCTTGACTTTCCCCCCAGCGGGTGTACATCCGCAGCAGCATTTCCGCCCAATCTTGAGCATCTGTGCCGCCTGCCCCGGCGTTAATCGTCAAAACAGCGCCGCCTTCATCGTAGGGCCCAGATAGTAATTGTTGCAGTTCCCACTGGTCGAGTTCGCGGCTTAACTGAGAAAGACTCGATGAGGCTTCTTGGAACAAGGACTCGTCGGCTTCTAACTCCAGCAGTTCTAAAATAGCTTTAGCATCTTCCAAGCTCGTTTGCCAGCCGCGATATTGGTCTAAATGAGATTTGAAGTCATTAAGTTCTTGGAGGGTTTCTTGAGCTCGATCTTGGTCGTCCCAAAATGCTGGTTGGGCGCAGATTTGCTCTAAGTCTTGAATTTTGGCTGTGAGTGCGGGGATGTCAAAGATAGTCCTGGGTTGCACCCAGTCGATCGGACAATGTTTCGATATTGTGTTTGATGTCTAGAACTTCCACTGTTAGTTCTCCGGCGTTGTGGGGTTTATTTTTGATTTTAGCTGAAATTGGGATCTTTCAACAAAATGTTATTGCTTCTTCCTAATTAGATATAGTGCGAACCCGTTGTATTAAAAACTTTACCGCATTAAAAATTAAAAATAAAAAAAAGTTGCTAGAATCTAGAATCAGGTTAACGATCTCAATGGGAGTCAATTACCATGATTTCCCCAGAACTAAAATTCAGCTTGCCGTCCACCGAAGACCTGCCCTGTTCGGACGATACCCCTGTGGATAACGAAGACCAGAATCTGCTGCCGAACCTATTGTTGTTTGTCCTGACCAGCATTTGGTCGGCTCGCATGGATTGGTACTTTGGGGTGGATATGGCGGTGTATCACACGACGGGAATCAGTCCCAAAGTGCCTGTCGTCCCCGACGGGTTTCTCAGTTTGGGGGTGGAACGCAGAAAAGGGGGCAAATCTCGCCGCAGCTATGCTGTCTGGGAAGAAAACGAGGTTGTGCCGATCGTAGCATTGGAAATGGTGTCTCACAAACCCGGTGGGGAGTACGACGAGAAGATGTCGATTTATACCGGTTTAGGAGTTTTGTACTACATTATTTACAACCCCGAATTTTGGCGGCGCGATCGGCATCAACCGTTTGAAGTGTACAAGCTGATTGACGGGCAGTATCGGCAGCAGATTGGCGAACCCTATTGGATGCCAGAAGTGGGACTGGGCCTAGGGCGATCTCAGCAAGTTATTGGGGGCATCGAGCAAGAAATTCTGGTTTGGTACGACGAGTCAGGAAATGTCTATCCCCTGCCGGATGCAGCAGCGGGGCAGATGCGCGAGCAGTTGAGGGTAGAACGACAGCGAGCTGAGGGTCTACAACAGCGAGCCGAACGCCTAGCTGAGTATTTGCGATCGCAAGGGATCGATCCTGATAACCTACCTGAAATCTAACTTGAAATGCGATCGCTTTACCCGATTAAAACCAGCGTCCCGATAGAATTAACAACGTTCCCCCCATAGCTCCCGCGTAACACTTCCTCGATTTGTTCCGTGAAACAGTGAATTGGTATTAGCCACTTTCCATTGCTAATAGACTTCTGCCCAAGTCTATCTGCGATTATGCGCGAGCATCGCATCCCAAATGTGCAAATTTAAAGAAGGGTGAGGAGAGTTTATATCTAAATGCTCCCTCCTGTGTTGGGCCGCTCCCCCAGAGACCGTATTTTTACAAAAACCTGTTTTTTGGAACCAGCCTTTAGCTATAGTTGGGCAATTAATTGACCAATTTAGTATATTGACAAAACCAACTAATTGTGCAACTTGCGCCTCACAGCAATATAACTTTACACAAACATACCAACTTTATCTATTTGGCGTTGAGCTCAACAATTGAATAATAAATAGTGAAGTTTTTTGGTGAATGTACGCTTAAATTAATTCAGCCCTTGTCCTTGTACCCTCTGCTATCTGCATCAAAGCCTAATTGTATTAACTGCCTGTTTTGGAAGCATAAGAATCTAGAGCGTTTTTTGCTGCGTGCATACTACTCAAAAGGAGTCAGTTTGATAGGGATATGAATTTAGATTCTCAAGTAACTACGTTTTCAGGAGATAGCTCAGAAGATATCAGCACGGTTTTTTGGTCATTTTGGCAGCAGTATAAAAATGATCTTTATCGTTGCTGTTTCAAGTGGATGAACTATAACCCAACCGATGCTGAAGATGCCCTCAGTCTGGCGATGCTCAAAGCATGGGAAAAGGTACAAAAGTATGAGGGGAAAATTCCCAATTTTAAGGCTTGGCTGACGCGGCTGACTCGTAATCTCTGCATTGATATTCATCGCGCGCGCGATCGCCCCGCGACAAGAGTTGAGAATATAGAAGCGATCGCCTCAGTCGAGGAAATAGAACTGGTTTCTCTGCACGATACGCCCCTGGGCGCTCTGGAGAGGGGCGAGAAAAACATGGTGGTTCGCCGCGCGATCGATAACTTACCCCAGAAGATGCGCGAGACTTTTATCCTGCACTTTTATCAAGAACTCTCTCATCAAGAGATTAGCCAACAGCAAGATATTTCCTACCAGAATGTCTCCAAACGCATCTCGCAGGCGCGGGCTATTCTGCGAAAAGAGTTAAGGGGATATTGGATGGGGGATGATTCTACTGATGGGGAGGAGTCTCCAAAAAAGGAAGAGTCGAAAAAGAGGGTGGGAGTTGAAGCTAGTGCGATCGAGACTATTATCTTATCCGCAGTAGTAGAGGAAGTAGAGATAGTGGTCAGCGAGGAACCGCAGGAGGTAACACCATCCCAGCCGCAGAGAGAGTCGGTGATGGTTGTGGCCCAATCCGATCGGAAATTAGAATTCAAGCAAAATGCTTTTCGGTGGTTTGAGGCGACGCTGTATATTTGGCAGCTAACACAGGCTTTAATCAAGATTCAATATAGAAATTTTTCGATTGTCAGCAAGCTAGATCGACTACATTCCCATCAGTGCTGGCGGGTGTGGATGGATAGTGGCGGCTTTTGGCTCTTTTCCATCTAAAGAATAGCAGAATACAAAAGCGCATATTTCCAGAACAGTCTTGGACACAAACGCTTTGTTGCCATCCTGAGTCCTTTGCTAAGGAACTGTAGTGTAGCCAAGGATCTCGCCCGATGATTCACAACGCTTGCGCTGCGTTCAGAATGACATAATTGCGTTGGTTCTGCATTGAGGGTTTTTGAAAGAGTTGCGAACACTTTTTCCTGAAATCTCTTGGCATTTTAGCCAAGTTGAGAGGGATACTGCTGGCAATTTTTTCAGACTATTACAGTCCTGGACGCACAGCCTCTACATATAGCGTTTTGTAGGGGACAATCCCGCCGTGGTTGCCCCTATTCCTAGGATTGTTGCGTCCAGGACTGAATTAAACAAAACTTTAGTGTCTCTTAATAGGGAACGCAACTTCAGCCTCAGTTACCTGATGGTTGGTTTTGTCATGGGTTCCTTTTAGCTTTGACGGCGAGACACCCGGAAAAGTTCCAACATATAGAGGACTTACGCTCTTCATATATATAGCGTTTTGTAGGGGCAATCCCCCGTGGTTGCCCTGCACCTGGAGATTATGCATAATTCCCGATATACTCCGAAAAATCTCTGTTTCTTGCGTCTAGTTTTATGAGGTGCATTCAGTTAAGTAGTCCAGGACGGAAAAACCCGGTTTCTTAACGTAATTTCGTCATTTTAGCTTGAGGATGAGAATGAGAAACCGGGTTTTTTAGGGAGAAGCGTGCGTAAGTCATGTTAAGGAAAAAAAAATCTACATCTCAAAATTCACAAATGAGTCTCTGTAATCGTCTTATAGATGTGAAGGGCACGAAAAAAGCGTTCAGATGCTAATTAATAAAATGCCCTTCTCATCACAACACTAAACACAGTAGGCAGAAAAAAATATGGTCAGGATGAAAATCGAATTAATTGATGTTTATTGCCGAGATACTGAAGATGTAACTGGTGCTGACGAGTTTTATCTCGTTGGTGCTTTGGCAGGCGGGACAGTCGTAAAGCCAATTCTGACGAAGCCTATCAGTATCAATGACAAGCAAAGGAAAACATTCCCTGCAGGCGAAAGCGTTTTATTTGAAGGCGAAGTCCCACAAGGACAAAGCGTCAAAGGCGGAATAAAGGCTTACGACGAAGATGCTGCAAAAGACTGGGCTCAGTACGGCTCGGTAGTTAGCGGAATTAGCGGTGCTGTTTCAACTGTTTTATCAGCGACAGGTGTAGGAGCTACGGCGGGAATGATTCTTGGAGTAGTTACAAAGGGGGTAGGCTTTTTCAGTAGTTTGGATAAAGATGACTTACTGGGTACTACCGAATTAGAAATTTCCGCCACAGGACCCTCCAAGGAGGAGCGCTCCTGGCTAATACAGAAACTAGGGGGCAGTGGTTGGTCCAACTGGGATTACACACTTCGCTATCGGATTTCTCGTTCCTAAAAACGCAGCAATTTCAGTCCGATTTCCCGATCTTGTATGTAGGGTTAAACTACAGAGAAGCCCGACATACAAGATTTTTTTTAGCCACTTATCAAGAGATGAATAAAAATGCCAAAGAATAAAATTATTGTCTTAAGTGACATACACATCAGTACCAATGAACCCACAAACTGGTATCAAAAAGACTTCCACGAACCATATCTATCAGCCATACTAGATTATGTTATTCGTGAGTCAGACTCAATTCAAGAGCTAATTTTACTCGGTGATATATTCGATTCTTGGACTTATCCTCCCGATCGGCGACCCCCTACTTTTACTGATTTCCTAAACGCTAATCCCAATATTTTTGGAGTGGATGGAAAGTTAAGTCAGGCTTTGACGGCTCTACAAGGAAAGGTGACTTATGTCAATGGCAACCATGATATGGAAATCACTGAACATGATTTGCACCAAATTCCAACTTCATCAAATTATAAAGTCCAATATTCTCCCAACCCAACTTATTATGTCCAGACTGCCGGAGGCAAAAAGATTGCCTTTACTCACGGGCATATATTTACGATGTTTAATGCCCCCTACCTCGACACTGAAATTAGCCCATTACCTCTCGGCTATTTCATTACCCGCTCAGTGGCTTATATGTTAAACAAAACACTTAAACCCGGACAAACTGTTGCTGATTTGCAGGGTCAAGGTGCTCCTAACTCAATGAATTTACAGGGGTTAGTCTCCTCAGTTGATGCCGCAATTTCTTCGGGATCTATGGGGTTAGTTAATTTAGTTCTCGACTACATTATGGAAGTGACTGGAATCCCGCAAGATAAGCCGATTATCTTACCAAACGGTCACACAACCACTATGGCACAAGCGAAGGAAGTGTACCGTAATTTGCAGAACAAGTGGGTTTCTGATTGGGGAGGCGGTAAAGATGGTATATCAGCCACGGCAAAATCTGCGATCGCCGATTTAAATGGGACTTATATTGCTTGGTTTGCCCAACGATCTGCTCTAATTTATGACTCAGACTTGATTGTTTTAGGACATACCCATACCCCCAAGCTAGGTATAACCAATGGTTTTGTTAAGTACGCTAATAATGGTTTTGAATGTCCTTCAAGTCTTGATATTCCGCCTCAAGGGGTTAATTTCTCAGTGGTTGATACAGATAACTGTCAAGCTAGTATTTATCAGGTGATTAAGCAGAATACATCTTATCAAATAAGCCCTTATTCTGCTCTTCCCGACTCAGTGATTTTTTCGGCAATATCGATGGATTATTCTTGTTATGTCACTATTGACAACTCCAACGGAACGTCTACATTGAATTTAACTCAACCACCTACAAATAAGCGCGGTCATTATGTCGTCAGTCCCCCTCAGCAGATTATTCCAGGTCAAAAAATAAAGTTCTGGTTACAGGATTATGCGGGGATATTTGGCTCAGAAGGTAGTGTAATCTATTCGGGAGGGGGTCGCTCTATGACTTTGACCTATGCTTGTCCTACCGGCATCAGCAAGAACAAATGTTCAGGTGCCAACTTCTACACTTCCAATGATGGAGAGAACTGGAGTGAACTTAATAAACCTACACCTAAGGGTCATCCCTTTTTCGTGAAGTTTGTTTTGTAATATCCACAAGTTTTATTTCTCCAAAAATCGGCTACCCATTTAACTTGGGATAATAATCCAAGGACGATCGTCCTTGCATTATTATTGAGTCGAGGTCGTCAAGAACTTGTGCACCGCAATCTATTTCAGCAATTTCTTTGACTCCTTGCGCTGACGGGCGATCGCCAACAGTATGTAGGGGCTGTACCTGTGAGAGTCAGCCCTACAGGTTTATTGCTAGATATACTGCGAACCTGTTGAATTGAAAGTTTTACCGCATTCGTGAGCGCATACGTCCAACCTTTTGGAACAGGAAAAACTTTTTGTGAGGTCTTCGCGAAACCAATCTCTGGCGATCGCATCTTTCACCGATTGAGTTCTGAGAGAATTAAAACCATTTCCGTACTTTTCAATTAAAGCCAGCATTTGCGGTCTGTAAGTGTGGTTGTAAACAGCGTATTTAGTATGGCTTACCCAACAGCAAGGCCAGAGTTCCGCTTCAAAACTGATGAAAATCTCTTTGCTGGCTTGAGTTTGACAGCTAATTTCTACATTGCGGTAGTAATTATTTAGGCTACCAAATGTTTCTACAGCTTGGATAAATTGGTCTCCCTGTGGGTTTTTATATTGTTCCAAGGATGGGGGTTGAAGTTCTTCGCTGGCTGGCTTTGATGGGACAGAAGGAGTGGGTTCTGTTGCTTGAGAGGTTTCGATAGCTATAGCTTGATACCAAGCATAATTTGCTTTTTCTGGTTGCCCCAACTGCGTCAACACTTTAGCTAAATTGCGATAAGCTCCGGCAAAATTGGGTTTAAGCTCGATCGCCTTTTGGTAATAAGCACTAGCTGGCTGCCACTGTTGCTGTTGAGCATAAAGACTGCCGACATTAGCATAAACTTCTGGAAAATTAGGCTGAATTTTAAGTGCCTTGGCGTAACAGTCTGCTGCTGCTTGCATCTTCCCCAAACCTTGAACAGCATTGCCTAAAGTTTTCCAGGCTGCTGCAAAATTAGGTTGAATTTTTAGGGCTTGTTGGCTGGCTGCGATCGCATCTGAGAGCTGTCCTTGTTTCAAGCGTTCCTCAGCTTGTCGGTGGAACTGAAGCGCGGCCTGTTCTTGATGCTGAGGGGCTGCTACATTAGCTGTTGCTGGTTGGTTTGGGCGATCGCTCTTAGCATCTACCTGAGAGTTTTCTGGCTTCTGAGGCTGTTGATTTGCGGACTCTTTGTCATAAATCTCTTTCGCCACAAAACGAGAGGTAGCTTTCGGTACAAACTCGACAAATCCTAATTGTTGGGCTAAATCCCGTGCTGCTTCTACTTGGTGCTGGTTGTGTTCAAATATCAAGTAGTGCCATACAGCTTTTCCGCCAGCTTGGATAAAGGCATTAACCGACTGCATTATCCTGTCCCAGTTGGTATTTTGGCGGTAGATGCTGTTAGTATCAGCCAACCCGTCGATACTAAAAATTACGCGATCGTCTTCTCCTGTCATCGCCTGTGCCAGGGCTTGCCACCAGTCGCGATTGCGTCCGCTACCGTTGGTGTACAGGGAGATATGAGGAACTCCCATGCGGTGCAAATATTCGATCGCCGGAATTGTAGTATTGCTAGTCATAGCATCGCCGTAGTTGCCGCACATATAAACCAAATCCAACTGAGAGCAAAAATCTTTTGGGAAAATTCTCTCAATATCCTCCATCTTTAATTCCGCCCCCGGCAAAATCGGGTTGTCGGTGCGGGGGCACTGCGGGCAAGCTGCATTGCACCGGGAGGTAATTTCTACGCTGACTCTCCTGATATCTTCATATTTTAAGTACATGAGTTTTCCCCAATTAATTTTTTATGAATGTTGAAATCGCGATCGACACAATTAGATAACAAGAGTTTTGATTGAGTGATTAAAAATTAAAATTATACCTCATGTCTGCCGGCTGGGAACATGAGATAAGTTTTATTAATGAGGGATAGAGGAGGCAATGAGGAATATCTTGGTGGTAAATCTTAATCAAAAACCGCGGCCCGATGTCGATCGAGCCGCGGTTTTTTTTTAAGCTAAAGTTTCAATTATTAATCGCGACCGTTGAGAGCAATCAGCAGGCGCAGAATAAAGATGAACAAGTTGATGTAAGTCAAGTACATCGACAGAGCGGCGGGCAAATACTGGTCGTCGCGGTAGCTGCGGGGTAATATGTAAAAATCGACGATCGCAGCGCCGGCGAACAGAAATACGCCGATGCCGGAAATGCCAATTTCCAACCAAGTTGGGGTGTAGATGCCAAATAGAGATAGCAGAAACTGACCGCCAACGACGACTAACAAAGCAATGACACCTAAACTGATAGTTTTGGTGAGGGCCATGCCGTCTTCTTCAGAAAGGTTGGAGCCAATTTGGCGGGCGGCGATAAAGGTAATGCCGCAGCCGAGGGCTGCAAAACCGATGCCGGAGATGCCGACGCCTTGGGTTCTGAGGGCTGTAAATACCAATCCGCTGAGGGTGTAGCCGGAAAGCAGGCTGTAAGTTGCCAGCAGGGGCAAAGCGGTATTTTTGTTGCCTTGTTCGGCGGCACCGCGGGCGACGAAGAACAGAATTAATTCTACGACGATCGCGGCGATGAAGGTGGGAAAGAAGATCCCGGGATAGTTGCGGATCACTCCGAGACCGCCGTAGGCGCCTACCGCAGTTAAGACGAGTCCGCCGCCGACAAAGGGGAGAGCGTTGGCGATGACGTTGGGGCCTACTAGCGCTTGGTTTTTGGCCTCGCGCACGGCTTCGCGAAAATTGCTAGTGTTACTCACGAGGATTTACCTAATTTTGGCTGAGAATTGCTATCTATCATTTTGACAGCTTTACACTTTGTTTGCAAAACCTGAAAGAGTTTAAAGATTTGATAAAGAACGGGGGTGAAATCACTCCCAAGCAGGGATCGATTGTTTATAATCGACTGCGTACAAGTCTGTGCCGTGTCGCCCTCTTGCACCGTTGCGCGTCGCGGCATAGCTATAATTGAGGTTAAAGAGCCGGCGTTATCTGCGGCGAGGGGCAAGCTTAAAGTCGATCGAATCGCAGATAAGTAAGCTCAATCAATTTTGGATTTGGCATTTACTATTTGGGATTGAGGACTCTATGGTAGAGGTAGGGGCCGCAGTTGATTTTAGGTTTTTGATTTGCGACTTAGTTGAAATTAGGGACGGGAAACCGCAATCATCTAAAATCTAAAATCGGTTTGGTTAGTTGCTAAGGTAGCTCAGACAGGGAATGCCCAAAAAATTAACGATCGAGAGATCGAGTTCGACAGACAAAATGCTAAACAGGTAATGTCCAATGCCCACCTTTTTTCCTAGCAAATTATTGCCAACTGCCGCCGGAATTTTATTGGCTGCCGCCGCTGTGATTTCCGGCAGTCAAGCTGCCGTTGCGGCTAATGTCGGAGCCGTTTTTACCGCTGCTTCAGGGCAGGGTTCAGAAAATTTGCTGCTGGCTCAAATCGGTCAACTCCGACAAGGTACAACTTCTCCCAGCCCGAGTCCGGGAACCGCAAGGCAGGTGCCTCTGCCCGTCAAAATTCCCGAGCCTTCGACTGTGGTAGGGTTGGGTTTAGTTGCGGGTTCGCTGGCTGTGAGTCGCCGGAGAGTGAGAGTTAAAAATTAGACTTTTGACCAAAAGTCTAATTTTTGGATTTTTAACAGCAGATAAATACGGGTATCAGGATTTTAGCCGATCGCGTCGCGCAGAGCATTTTTAGTCATAGCTGCGATCGACTGTTCGGTAGCTTTGGGCAAGTGATAGTATTTCCCTCCAGAAGTCTTGGCCAACTCCTTCGCAAAGCCAGTAGAAATAAACTTGCTCTCGGTATCAATCACCAGCAACTGCATTCCCAAACCGCGAATTTTCGCAGCAATTTCTAATAATTCAGCTTTAATATCTGGCTTTTCTCCATCTACAATCGGTTCGCCCAAAGAACGAGCCAAAGGAATATTACCGCGCCCGTCGGTAATGGCGACAATCGCAACTTGACCGATATCTCCAGACTGACGCGCGTTGACTCCCACGCGCACTGCTTGAGTCAAACCGTGGGCCAAGGGAGAACCGCCGCCGCAGGGCAACCTTTCTAAGCGCTTGCGGGCCAAGGCTATCGAGCGAGTCGGCGGTAGCAGCACTTCTGCTTGTTCTCCGCGAAAGGGAATCAGAGCAACTTGGTCGCGGCTTTGATAAGCTTCTGTGAGTAGCTGCATGACTGCACCTTTGGCCGACTGCATCCGGTTGAGGGCCATCGAACCGGAGGCATCGACGACAAAGACGACTAAAGCTCCAGCTTTTCTGGCCAAGCGCTTCGCCCGAATGTCTCCCTGTTCCACAAATACACGGCGCTCAACCCCCCCTTGCCCCCCCTTAGCAAGGGGGGGTTGACTCGCCTGTTGCCCCCCCTTAGCAAGGGGGGGTTGATTCGCCTGTTGGCCCCCCTTGCTAAGGGGGGGTTGGGGGGGGTTAGAATTCCTGTCGCGGCGGGCTTTTTGGTAGGGTGCGGCGGCTCTGAGGGTTGCGTCAACGGCGATGCGGCGGACGGGGCCTTTGGGCAATACTGGCTTGACGTAACGGCCTCTATCTTCAGAGAAAATGGTGCTTCTACTGCCCGATTTGCCTTGGCGGTTAGCAGCTTGGGCGAAGAAAAGCACGCTGGGGTCGAGAATTACGCCTTCGGGGTCGAAGAGAAATTCTTCAGGAATGGTATCTTTTTCTGGTTCTTCTTCAGGTTCCGGGTTGTCTTCATCCTCTTGGTCTTCTTCGTCTTCTTGCTCGTTTTCTGGTTCGTCTTGTTCTTGTTCTGACTGCTTTTGGGGAGGCGGTGGGGGGGGAGGAGGAGGAGAGTTTTCGTCTGGGGGAGTTTGGATGATGGTGGCGCGGGGTACGATGACTAATTCTACGGCGCGGCGCAGGTCTTCGGCGTTAACTTCTGTGCGTCCCTCGATGGCTGCTGCCGCTTTGGCGACGCGGACTGCGAATATTTCGGCGCGGTGTCCTTGAACGCCGCCCCGGATGGCTTCTTCTACTAGGTAGGCAATTTGTTCGCGTTTAATGCTGACATCTTTGAGCCATTCTCTGGCTAGGATGATTTGGGTTTTGAGGTTGTCGGTGTCTTCGGCGTATTGATTGAGAAATTCTTGGGGGGAGCTGGAGTAGGATAAAGCTTGTTCTACTGCATAGACTCTTTCTTCTAGTTCGAGTGCTGCGTCGGCTGAAAGTACGATCGCGATGCGATCGAGCAAATGTTCTCTGAGCGGCCCTTCTTCGGGGTTGTAAGTGGCGATAAATAGAGGTTTGCAGGGGTGTTGGAAGCTAATTCCTTCGCGTTCTATTTGGTTGCGACCTTCGGTTAATACTGTTAGCAATTGGTTGGAAATGTTGTCATCGAGGAGGTTAATTTCGTCTACATAAAGTACCCCTCGATTTGCTTGGGCTAAAAGTCCTGGTTGAAATACGGTTTGGCCGAATTTTACTGATTGTTCGACATCAACGGAACCCAAGAGTCTGTCTTCTGTGACACCCAAAGGAATTTGGATGAATGGTGTGGGAATTATTTCTGTATTTGGATAATTAGTATCGGTAGTGTGGGCATCTTGCCCGCTTTCTTCCAATAGAGAAGATGCCTTTTGTTCAATATTTTCATTAGGTTCGGCGTTGCAAAAAGAGTCTTTAACAATTTCAATGGGTGGCAGTAAGGAGTGCAAGGCGCGGGCCATTACTGATTTGGCTGTCCCGCGGCGGCCTGCGATCGCCACTCCTCCCAATCCGGGATCGACTGCTGCTAACAGCAGGGCTAATTTGATTGCTTCTTGCCCGACTACGGCGGTGAGGGGAAAGGCTGTGGTGGAAGGGCTAAGGTTGGCTGCGGGCATAGGATTTTCGGATGTAAAAATTTGAACTTAATGTTTAGCTTACTTGTTGAAGGATTTTAACTTCTAGGGGCAGAATCACGGTAAAAGTTGAGCCGACTCCTATTTCTGATACTAGCTCGATTTTGCCTTGCAGCAGCGTGACGAGCCGCGATACTATTGCTAATCCCAGGCCTGTGCTTTCGGTGGGAAAGAGCTGTTTGCCGGCTTCTCCTGCTTGAAAGAAGGGGTCAAAGATGCGGTTTGTATCTTCGGGGGCGATGCCAATGCCGGTATCTGTAATTGCGATCGCCCAATTTGCTTCTCCAGCACGGCGGCAAGTTAATTCAATGCTACCAGATTTTGTATAGCGAATGGCATTGCTCAGCAGGTTGATCAGAATTTGTTGCAGCCGCTGTCCGTCGGCGATTACTTGTGTTGGGGCGCAGTCGCTGGTAACAAAGAGCTTGAGTCCTTTAGCATCAGCAATTGGCTGCATCATTTCTACTGCGGTGTTAATTAGAGATTGTACATTAGTTCGCTGCAGGTTAAGTTTAATTTTTCCGGCATTGGCGCGAGAAAGTTCTAGTGTGTCATTAATCATGCCCAGCAACTGTCTGCCGTTGCGCAATACTCGCTCGATGTGTTCGGTGCCGGGGAGGGTATCTTTGATTTCAGATTGCCATTTTTCTTGGCGCAAAAACAGTTCGGAATAACCGATAATTGAGTTGAGAGGAGTTTTGAGTTCGTGAGCTAAATGGTAGATGTTTTCTTGATTGACACTGACGAGGCGATTGAGTTCTTGATTTGTGAGTTTTAACTGAGTTTGGATTTGTTGAATTTCCCGCATCCTCTGAGCGACGTAGCTGTTGAAACACTGGCCAATTGCTTCGTCTATTACGGCATCTATCAGCCGAAAAGCTCTGAATACGTTGGCGGTGCTTCCTGCTAGCAATTCTGCTTCTAATTGAGAGAATATTATTTGACGCAATAAGTTGTATTCCCGGGCTACTTCTGCGGCGTCGTAGCCTTGTTCGGCTCTGATTAATCCGTGATCTAAACTGGCTTGAATTATTACTTTTATGTCGCTCTTTTGATATTGCGAGAGCACAGTTGTCATCGCCGCCAGCAGGTAAGGTATGTGATTTTCTATCGCTGACTGCGGTAAGGTGTCAGCGGTTTCAATTTTCCGATCCAAGCGTACTGCTTCAATCCAGTGTTTGAGGATAGTATCGGTTTTTTCGGCGAGCACTTGGCTATAGTCCATGATTTCTGCGTGGGGGTTGAGTTTGGCAGATATTGCCCATGCTTCATTGTAGTTGAGCGATCGCCCGATCGCCATACCAAACTTTGGGCGATCGCGACCCTGCCAAAAGAAGTAGTTTTGAGGTGATTTTTTTCCTGTGCCGGATCTCTGTCGAGTGCTCGTTCCCAGGTTGTTGCTACCAAAACCAGCACTTAAACTTATTGACAGAAGAGCCATAAAGTAGTAAAATTTCCAACACATATAATTTTTAAATTTTAATTTTTTCAGGGGACTAAATAGAAAACGTGCAAGCTGCGATCGCTGCAACAACATTTATATGTGTAGTTTTCTTAATAATTACAGAATGGATACACCTCACAGTTGCGGCCTTTCTGGGAGCGCTGATGCTGGTTTTTACCCACGTAAGGACGTTAAACGACGCGATCGAATATATCAGTCGGAGTCACGCAACGCTGGGCTGATTCTTCGGAGTCATGGTAATGGTAAGAGCCTTTGAGCCTACCAAAGTATTCGACTACTTGGCAACTCAAATTGTGTTTTTGGCTAAAGGCAAAGGCAAAAATCTCTTGCTGGGTATTGTCGGGATTACTACCCCAATTTGTGCAGTTTGGCCCAATGCCACGACAGTCATGCTGCTAGCACCATTAATTCCGCCAATTGCAGAAGAAGTCGGTGTAGATTTTGTGCCGTTACTGATTTTAATGGTATTTGTGGCTAACAGTTCGGGACTGCTGACAATCGTGGGCGATTCAGCGACATTCATTGTCTGTGATGCTATTAACATGAGCTTTGCAGATTACCTGGTAAAGTTAAGTTTGGGCGGGGCGATCGCATTAGCAGTTATATTAGTTATGTTGCCTTGGATGTTCCGCGAAATTTGGAACAAAAAATTAGAATATTTGGAACACTTGCCGCACCCAAAAATCAATCACCCGCGAGTCTTAGCAGTGGGCGGCTTAATTATAGCTTTTGTGCTGACATTTTTTGTAATAGGAGAGTCTCTGCCCGTGCCTGTTTCATCGGCAGCGGTTGCTTTATTGGGGGGCTGCTTTGGCAATGCTCTTAGCTCACCATTCCCAAATTGATTCTGTTAATAATATTTTGCGGGATTTAGATGGGAGAACCCTGCTATTTTTTATGTCTATCTTTGTGCTGATTGGCGGTTTGGAAAAAACCGGAGTCATCGCCAGTATATCTGGAATATTAGCAGTAATTTTAGGTAAAAATATTTTTGTTGGTTCCCTAGCTTTGTTATTTTTTGTGGGTTTGATGTCGAGCGTGGTGCCAAATATTCCGCTGGTAGTGGCGATGGTGCCGCTGCTAAAACAGTATGTTGTCAATGTCGGGCTCGCACCGGCAGAGGTGCTGGCTCCGGATTTTGCAGGGCAGTTTCCACCTGCTGTGCTGCCGCTGTTTTATGCGATGATGTACGGAGCAACTTGAGGCGAAAATGGCACGTTGGTAGGAGCTTCTTCTAATATAGTGGCAACGGGAATTTCTGAACTGCACGGGCGGCGGATTTCTTTTCAAACTTTTCTCCGTTACGGGCTGCCTGTGATGGCGCTGCAATTAATAAGTCCGGCTGTTTATGTAACTATTCGGTTTCTGATTTGAAGAAGTCATGAGTTATTAGTCATGAGTTATTAGTCATTAGTCATTGCTTTTGTTGCTAGAGAACTAAAGAAAGGGTAAGGTGCTTAGGTTGAAGCCTAAATATAGAGGTTGAAGTGAGTCCTGAATCTAAACTCCATCCAATTCTAACGGAAAAATTACAGTGAAGGAAGAGCCAACTCCTACTTCAGAAACTAATTCGATTTTACCTTGCAAGAGGTTGACTAATCGAGCGACAATTGCTAGCCCTAAGCCGGTACTGTCAGGAATGTAAGCTCCCAGGGGGTTGTCGGATCGAAAATAGGGCGTAAAAATCCGCTCGCAGTCTTCTGAAGCAATGCCAATCCCTGTATCGGTGATGGAGATACTCCAATGTTTGTCTGACAATAATTCGGTTTTTATGAGAATAGTACCAGCTTGGGTGTAGCGAATGGCGTTGCTCGCCAAGTTGGTGATAATTTGCTGCAAGCGCAAGTAATCTGTCATTACTTGATCGAGAACCGGATCGCACTCAACGGCGATCTCTAAATTTTTTTCTTTAGCCAAAGGTTCCAGTATTTCGACAACAGTGCCGATCGCCGATCGCACATTTGTGGCAGTTAGCTGCAATTTTATGCGTCCCGCGTCGTACCGCGAGATTTCGAGAGTATCGTTAATTAATCTAAGTAACCGTCTGCCGTTGTTGAGGACTTTATCAATATGTGCCAAATTGGGAGCCGAATCTTTAACTCTAGCATTGTTTCTTTGGCGCAAAAACAATTCTGAGTAGCCAATAATAGAAGTGAGGGGGGTTTTCAATTCGTGAGCTAAGTGAGATAGATTCTCTTGACTGGCGCGAAGTAAGCGAGTCAGCTCTTGATTTGTAAGTTGCAATTGGTTTTGCAACTCCTGTAGTTCTTGGAATCTTCCCTGGGTATAGGTTTTGAAACAGTCAGCAATTGCTTCGTCGAGGGCCGTGTCAATTAAGCGGTAAGCTCGGTTCACTTCAGCGGCTGAGCCTTTTAGCAATTCTGGCTCTATAGCCTCGAAAATTACCCTCCGCAGCAAGCGGTATTCCCGCGCAATTTCTTCGGCATCGTAGCCTTGTTGTGCCCTGACAGTCCCGTGTTCTAAACTTTCTTGTATGACTGTCCGAATGTCGCTGTCTTCTGATCCGGACAGCATAGTTACGATCGCTTGCAGTACGATGGGAAGGCTGTCGCGCACGGAATCGTAGGTGAGTTGCTTGGCGGTTTCGATTTCCTCGTCGCCGCGAACAGCTTCGATCCAGTTTTCGGTAATTATGTCAACTTTATCTTGTAGCGCTTGGCTAAAATCTATCATGGCTCTTAGATATAAATCAAGTGAGCGATCGCATTTTATATCTCTAGGTTAGTTTAATAATTAACTTTTTAAATTTTTACTCAACTTTTTAGCTTCGCCGATCGCAAGTAGCTACTCCTAAAGACGTATTGACAGCATTATAAGCTCGTGCTAGCTTAAGTTAAATTGGCTTAAAAAGTCAAGCCTAATCCAGCACTGCGCGATCGAACCAAGCGTGTGGCTGGAGCGGAGGAACCAATTTTCGGGGCGAATCTCTACAGAATTATAAAGCAAAGTTAAAAATTGCTAAATTTGAGTGTAATTTTTGATTTTGAAATCTCTAGAGAAGGACATCTCTCAGTCCTAGCCCGTCAGCTAACTTCGCAGGCATTGAGAAGAGACTGAAAAGCCAAATTTCTGAACAAGATTGTTTGGCTTCGTCAGTGTCTCAGGTTGGTATTGTTCAAGATTCTTGTACCTGCCCTGACTCTGAAGGAGATTGAAATGTTCGTACAGCTTAATTTATCTGCGATCGCACTTGCAGGAGTTGCAACGTGGAAGCGTGTAAAACCCGTTGTCATCCGAGATGCTGTTTTGTTACCTGCTGCGGGTTTTTTGGGAATTCTTGGTGTGTGGTGGATTATTGCCAGCTTCAACAGCGATTTGATTCCCACTCCGTATCAGGCGTTAATCGCTAATTTAGATTACATATTCCATCCATTTTATCAGCGCGGGCCTGGAGATTTAGGCATTGGCTGGCTGCTGCTAGCAAGTTTGCGCAGAGTGTTGCTGGGATTTTTCCTGGGTGCAGCAGTTGCGATTCCCGTAGGATTTCTGATCGGGATGTCGAAACCGGCCATGATGGCGCTCAATCCGCTGATTCAAATCTTCAAACCGGTGTCGCCGCTAGCTTGGCTGCCCATAGCTCTATCGATTTTTAATTTAGCAGAGCCGTCGGCAATTTTTGTCATATTCATCACCTCTTTGTGGCCGACAATTATCAACACAGCTTTGGGAGTTTCTAGCGTTTCCCAGGATTATCTGGATGTGGCGCGAGTGTTGGAAATGCCGCGCTGGAGGCGGATTACCAAGATAATTTGGCCCGCGAGTTTGCCATACATTTTTACAGGTTTGCGGATTAGTTTGGGGATTGCTTGGCTGGTGATTGTGGCGGTGGAAATGCTGACAGGCGGTGTGGGAATTGGCTTTTTTGTCTGGGATGAGTGGAGCCGTTTGAATCTGAGTTCGGTATTTTTAGCGGTGTTTGTAATTGGCTTAACTGGATTGTTGCTCGACGCTGCTGTTGACAAAGTTCAGGAATTGGTCACGCATCGATCGGTCATTAATCATTAGTGATTAGTCAGTTGGCCGTTGTTACGAAAGCAGTTAACAGTCAACAGTTAACAGTCAACAGTCAACAGTTAACAGTTAACAGTCATTAGTCAAATTAAATATGAGTGACAAATTTTCCAATGAATGGAACCGCCGAGAGTTTTTGCAAGGAATGGGAGCGGCGGCGGCGGGAATGGCTTTATCTGGTTGTGCAATTAGCGCGGATCGATCGGCAAAAGGACTCACAGAAGAAGCCTCAGCCGTAAAGCCGGTTGTCGATTCCCGAACCTTAGAAAAACCAAATTTAATCGTAGGATACGTGCCGGTTAACGATTGTGCACCATTTGCGATCGCCTGGAAAAAAGGCTTTTTCCGCAAATACGGTTTAAACGTCCAACTCAACCGCGAAGCAAGCTGGGCAACCTCCCGCGACGGCGTAATCTTCGGCCGCCTCGACGCCTCCCCAGTCGTATCCGGCGCTGTCACAAACGCCCGAATTGGCGCAGAAGGAGCGCGCCACGCACCCCTGTGCGCGGCAATGACAATTCACCGCCACGGCAACGCCATGACGATGAACAAAGCTATGTGGGATTTCGGTTTGCGCCCGTGGCACGAATACAACGGCAATTTGGAAGAATTTGGCAAACAATTTCGAGCCTTTTTTGACAGTCAGCCACCGGAAAACAGGGTTTGGGCAGTGGTTCTGAGTTCTGCGATTTACGAATACTTTGTCCGCTACATATCGGCGGCTGCCGGTGTCGATCCGTTCAAAGAATTTCGGGTAATTATTGTGCCGCCACCGCAGATGGTAACGAACATCAGGATTGGCGCGATGCAGGCTTACATGGTGGCCGAACCTTGGAATACGCGGGCAATTCAAGGCAATTTGGGAGTGGGTTTTACCTTCGTGCAAGGCAAGGAAGTTTGGCTGGGACATCCCGATCGCCTTTTGGGAGTAATGGAATCATTCATTGATGAAAATCCGAAGACTTATTACTCGCTGGTTAAGGCAATGGTGGAAGCTTGTCAGTATTGCAGCAACCCGGAAAATCGCAGTGAAATATCGGCGCTGCTGACTGAGCGATCTTTTACGGGGGCGAAACCGAAAAAAGGGGCGATCGACAAATTTACGCGACCAGCAATAGTTGGCGCCTACAACTATGGAGGGTTTGACGGAAAAGACCGCACCATACAATCGGAAGATGCAACTATTTTCTATGACATTCCTAATAATTTGCCTCAAATACCGGGAAATCATTCAACATTTATGTGGCAGTCTCAGAGTCTGTGGTTGATGACTCAAGCCGCTCGCTGGGGACAGATTAAAGAAGTGCCAAAAAATGCTGAGGAATTAGCTAAAAAAGCTTGGAGAACCGACCTTTACCGCAAGATTGTGGCCGAAATGGCGATCGATTGTCCGAAGGAGGATTACCAAGTGGAACCAGCAGAACTTTTCATTGATAAAAAGGCATTCGATCCTAGCGATCCGGTGGGTTATTTGAATAGTTTTGAAATTCGAGCCAACCGCCCTCAGTCTTTTTTTCAGTCTTAATTTCTACATTCCCGAACGCAGAACCTCTGCGAGGGGGCGCACCTTACCGCTTACGCAACCGTTCGGAAATCAAATTAACACTTTAAGTAGGTAGGCGCTGTAAAAACCTATTATGTTAAGGATTGTAAAGTATCCACATTCCCTAAGCGTGGCTAAGTTAGCCCTGTTTACATATTGTTACATAGCTCGGTTTAATCCCGCTTACCTACTTACTACTTTTTAGGAGAATACCGTGACTCAATACTTTTCTACTTCTATTGAAGCCAGCAACCAAGTCAAGAAGCAGCCTGAATTTCTGGAAATTAACAATTTGTTCAAGTCGTATACAAATGCTGACGGTAGCGAATTTAGCGTTTTGGACAAGATCAATTTAAGTATTGGAGAAAACGAATATATTTCGGTAATCGGTCACTCGGGTTGCGGCAAATCAACGCTGCTAAAAATAGTGGCAGGTTTGGAAAAACAGAGCGACGGAATAGTGACACTGGAAGGAAAAGAAATTCGCAAACCGGGAGCCGATCGCATGATGGTATTTCAGCACTACGGATTGCTGCCTTGGCTGACGGTGCGGGAAAATATTCGGCTGGCAGTTGATGAAGTTTTGCGAAGTCTCAGCCGTTCCGAGAAGATTAGTCTTGTCAACGAACACCTAGCAATGGTAAACTTAACGGCAGCAGCCGATAAATATCCAGACGAAATTTCAGGAGGCATGAAACAGCGGGTTGGGATTGCGCGAGCTTTGGCGATTCGACCGAAAATGTTATTAATGGACGAACCGTTTGGAGCGCTGGATGCTCTGACTCGCGGCAAGTTGCAGAAACAGGTGCTGGATATCTGGGAAAATCACAGACAAGCTGCAATGATGATTACTCACGATGTGGATGAAGCTATCTATATGTCCGATCGCATTGTGCTGATGACAAACGGCCCGGCTGCGACGATAGGTGAAATTTTGTCAGTGCCGTTTGCGCACCCGCGCGATCGCCAGGAGTTGCGGGAATCTCAGGATTATTACGAACTGCGCAACTATGCTTTGAATTTTCTCGATCGCTACTTTACCCAAGACGAATAACTCCCGACGGACAGACAAAACAATTCACTTAAGAGAGGTCAAGCCTGTGAATCTCAAAACAATTTTAGCTCGTTTTGAAAGTGCATTGAGATACCAAAATTTAGCAGAAGAAATGGTGTTGCTGCCTGAGCCACAAGTACCCATTTCTAAAAAAGCACAATCTATAAATTCGGCAAAAACAATCAATTTTATTGTCGGTTACAACAGTTCTCCTAAAAGTCAAATCGCTCTGGACATTACGCTTTGGATTGCGCATCAAACTCGTTTAGTAACAACTCAAGAAGTCACGGTTCAAGTCGTCTACGTGATCGACGAAGCGCCCAACAGCTACGGCGAAGATACTGGCAATTTTGCTGTGGGAAATCCCTTGGCTGCCAAGCCGAAAGTGTCGGATTTAGAGGAAACCTTCGCCCTTAATTGTGCAGCGCCTGCGATCGCTTTACCTCCAACGGAAATCCCCTCAGTATTCCCAGGAAACACTTGGCTCGATCCGCATTATTTCCAAGCTGTTTTTGGCCAAAATAATGAGTACGAGGTAGCAGATAGGTTGCTGTGGCAAGCGCGCTGTTTGGCGGAGGAATGGCGCGGTTTATTCAAAGCTCATTTGCGTATCGGGCGGGTTGCTACAGAACTGAGAAATGTGGTTGAATTAGAATCTGCAAATTTACTGTTCTTGGGCTGCGATTCGGGCAACCACTCGCTGGTTAGGGAACTAGGCAATAATTTTCCGTGCTGCGTACTCGGAATTCCTTCGGCACTCAGCTATCAGATGGATGTTCAGCCTGAAGAAAGTTTGAGCAAGTTGCAGTTTGCTAAAGCTATGTCTGCACATTAAGCTTGTTCAGCACTTACGCAAAACTTTTATAGCGGTAAGGTACGCACTGCGCACCCTACCGCTATAATTCGCGTGCCAAACCTTTTTTTGCCTTAGTCCTAAGTCGATGAAAAATTAAAAATAGTTTGCTGGATCGAAGTCCCAATTACGAGACAATTAGGAGTTTTTTGATTGTTGAAATTTTTAATATTACCGTCAATAAAAATTCTAGGCACTTACCTGATCATAGACAATTCGTTAACTAATTTTATCCTTCCCCGGCACACAGAGCGCAGGAGCCGATCGATAGAGCGTTTGTCTTCGTCAGTCAAATTTTCGTCAAAAATAGCCGCCATCAAACCGTACCTATCGGCTAGAGTAATGTAGCCATTATGATTCACTTCGGCAAACAGCTCGGCCAAAGCAGATGGAATCAGGTGGACAGGAGTTTGCATAGTAATTGAGTCTGAATTCGAGGATGGCGCGATCGGGCGTTTCTGCGGTAACAAAAGGCGATCGCACTCTAAAATTTTGTCAGTGTATTGTCTTAAAACCTGTGACAATAAACAGCAAAAAAGTGTGAGAATAAACAGCCAAATTAGTGAACGACATCACATTCAATATTTGCGAGTTATGCTATGGCTTGCAGTTGCGTTTTAGCACAAATAGAGCAACTGCAACCTTAATTTTTTCTAAAGATTGTAAATCTGCACTTCCTCCACAGGTTCAGCTAACTCAAACTTAAACACCCGGGAATAGAAATAAAATTCGCCGTCAAGAGTTCTTTTGATATTTTCAGCGCGGCGAAAACCGTGGTGTTCCCCTTCATAAGCAACATAAGCAACCGGCAAACCTTTAGCTTTCAATATCTCTACCATCATTTCCGCTTGATTGGGGGGAACCACTTTATCTTCTAATCCTTGAAAAAAGATAACGGGACAAGATAAACGTTCCGCAGAATGAATGGGCGAACGAGCTACATACAAATCTTTTCTTTCAGGATAAGGCCCAATTAATCCATCCATATAGCGCGCTTCAAATTTGTGAGTATCCGTTGCCAAAGCTTCCAAATCGCTAACTCCATAATAGCTCGCACCGGCCTTAAACACATCGCGGAAAGTAAGAGCGCACAGAGTAGTGTACCCCCCTGCACTGCCTCCGGCGATCGCCATTCTTTCGCCATCAACTAAACCTTTTTGAGCTAAATATTTAGCACCGTTAGCGCAGTCGTCAACATCGACAATTCCCCAACTATCTTGCAGTCTTTTTCTGTATTCTCGGCCGTAACCAGTGCTGCCGCCGTAATTAACATCGAGTACGGCAAAACCGCGACTCGTCCAATATTGAATTTTCAAATTCATGCTGCTAGAAGTAGCAGCAGTTGGGCCTCCGTGACTTTTGACGACAAGCGGCGGCTTTTCACCCGCAGGTGCTGCGAAATCTTGATTTTTCGGGGGATAGAAGAAACCGAAAGCAGTCAAATTGTTTTCCGTGGGAAACTCGATTGGTTCCGGTACAGAAAGATAACCCGGATTGATGCTTAAATTGCTCGATTTGCGCAATACTTCTAGTTGGCTTGTTGCTAAATTTAGGTGTACAATAGCAGTAGATTCAGTCGGCGAACCTGCCAGAAAAACAACAGTTTCTCCCCGCGCTTTGAGCGAAGAAATATCAGTGTAAGGCGTCTCAATTGTTGTCAAATGCTTTGTCGTTAAATCAAGACTCGCTAAATGCCACTTGCCTTGCTGAGTGTAGGTGCAAATAATTTTGCTTTCCGAGACAACGGCATAAGTAGACATTCCAAAAACCCACTGGGGAAGTCCGAATTCAGCAGCCATTTCGCACAAGCTGGTTTTTATCTCTCCTTCCCCCCTTATCAAGGGGGGATTGAGGGGGGTTCTAGATTGCCAGCGGTAGAAATTCCACCAGTTAGACTTGTCAGAAACAAAATACAAAACTCCATCGGGCGACCATTCCGGTTGAAAAATCGACTCATCAACCCCGCCAGCAACTAAGTATTTTTCACCTAAAGAACCGTCAGCATTAATTTCTGCCACCCACAATTCTGTGCCATCCCACGGCATATTTGGATGGTTCCAACAAATCCAGGAAAGTTGAGAACCATCTGGGTTCAAACGAGGGGAAGCATAAAAATCATTGCCCTGAGTTAAGATCTGAATATCTGCGCCGTTATCTAAATTAATGCTAACAATAGTATTGACAGGTTCCCCCTCACCTGCATGGTCTTCGCGCACGCAAATCAGGCGATTTCTCTGCTTCTCAACTATCGCATCTGCATAGCGAGAATTAGCAGCAGGTGTCAGAGGTTGGGGTTGACAATCTAATGCTTGAGAATAAATACGTTGGTCGGCAAAATGAGAAAAATAGACAACACCGCCAGCAACTGCAAAGGAAGCGCCGCCGTATTCGTTAACGCGAGTGCGAACATTAAAAGGATGCGGTGTCACGTCGTTGATTGTACCGTTAGGAGTGCGCCGCATGAGGACGCTTCTTCCCGCTTCTGAAGGCCTTCCCTCAACCCAATAAATATCATCGCCGTCAATAGCAATTTGTCCGAGTCCGACAGTTCCAGAAACAATTAAATCGGAAGAAATAGGTGATTTCCAAGAGCCGTAAGGTGATACTGTATTCATATAGTTGAGGCTGTTGTGTTTGATGCACAAATAAATTTATATTTGTACTTTACACTAATTCAGTCACCGGGGAAGCAAAATGTCCAAAAAATTCGTACTAATTAATACCATTTTTTTAAAGATATGATAGACTTACATGAAAAGTAAAGGAGAGAATTTAAATGTCTGGTCGTCCTCATCTAACGATTACAGAATCTGTAGAAGTATTGCTAGAGATTAGGAAGCAACAAAAAAGAATTTTGACATATAATAAAGTTCAAATGCTTTATTTGTTTCAGTCAAAACAAGTAGAAACAGTCAGAGAAGCAGCGTCCGTTTTAGGTAAGGGTGAAGCCACAATTCATCGCTGGCTTTCTCAATATAAAGAGGGTGGCATAGAAAACTTGTTAAAAAATCGCCAGATTTTTGGCAGACCCAAAAACTTTTCAGTTGAAGTAGTAGCTTGATTACAACAAGAATTGAGAGACCCATCAGGGTTTCATAGTTATAAAGAAGTTCATTTCTGGCTCTGGTTAATCAAAGAAATACCCAGTAGTTATCAAGCTGTATACTCTTTAGTTAGAGGAGAATTAAAAAGCAAATTAAAAATCCCAAGACCGGGCGAGTAGCGAACAAAAGTCAACGGCAGTTTGTGATTTCAAGAATAATTTGCACAAACAGATAAAAGCCTTGCTAAGCAAAGCTTCTGACCAAGTAAAAAAGTACAAAACTTTGGGATTTTGGTGCAGTGATGAAACTCGAATGGGACTTCATACAATGAGCGAGAAGAAAGTTAACACTAAGCGGTGTAAAGCCTGTAGGAGAACATCAATGAAAATTTGAATGTTTCTGGCTGTACGGAGCCGTATCTCCATCCACAGGAAGAAGTTTCTTTTGGGAATTTTCCCATTTGGATAAAGTTTGTTTTCAAGCATATTTGCAACAATTATCCCTTGAGTATCCCGAGGAATTGCATATTATTCAAGTCGATAACGCTCCCGCTCATCTTTTAAGCAAATCTGAATTGCCAGACAATATTATTTTGCTATTTCAGCCTCCTCATTGTCCGTTCGTAAATCCAACAGAAAGAGTGTGGGAATATCTGAAAGATTTTTTAGCTTGGTCAGTTTTTCGTAATCTTGATGAACTCCGCATCAAAATCCAGGAAAAATTGGCATCTTGCACAAATCATGTCATTGGTTTTCTCACAGGATGGTCTTGGATTTTACATTCTTTATCTCTATCACATCTTTTAAAAAATGGTATTAATAAGATTTTTTTTATTAACCGCAGAGTAGGCAGAGTAAGAGAAGAACGAGAGCAGAAAAAGAGCTTTTTACTAATTATTTAAATATGCTAATATATAGATATAAACTTGGCAACTTATCAAAAGTACCAATCAAATGCCTGCCTTAAATACCGTTGTTTTTTCTTCCGATATTGAGCAGGGGTCAAAGCATTTAGACGCTGCTAAAATCCGCTGGTTCCAACGCCGGCTGAAAGCTTGGGCCGAGCAAAATTTCCGTGATTTTCCTTGGCGGCGCACCTGCGACCCCTACGCGATTTTAGTGGCTGAGTTCCTGCTGCAAAAAACTACTGCCGCTACAGTGGCTCCGATTTATCAAGAATTTGTCGATCGATATCCGACTCTCTCCGATCTAGCGATCGCGCCTGCGGAGGAAGTTGCTAGCTTGTTGCAGCCTTTGGGTCTTTTTTTTCGGGCGCAAAAGCTGCGGGAATCGGTGCTGGTTATCCTAGAAAATTATCAGGGAAATGTTCCCCGCACGGAAGCTCAGTTGCTGGAACTTCCCGGAGTTGGCAAGTACATTGCGAGATCGGTTTGCGCTAATGCTTTCGGACAGCCAAAAGCGGTGCTCGATACGAATGTTGCTCGGATTTTGCAGCGTTTTTTTGGGATTGACGGCGGTAAAGTAAAATCCCGATCGCCCGAACTTTGGGAAGCTGCAGAACGAGTCGCTCCCAAACAGCAAGTCGGGCCGTGGAATTTAGGACTGCTGGACTTTGGGGCGGCAGTTTGCACTGCAAGAAACCCCCGCTGCGGCGAGTGTCCGCTGCAACAGCAGTGCGAGTACAAAATGAGCAGCGAAATCAATTCTCTGCTCGTTGCCGAACTCAGTTGACAAATTTTGTGCAGTCATTTTAGGGTCGGGTTCACAACAATTTCTGACTCAAACCAACAATCTCAAAAACCCGCCCCTACCCAACGGTAAATACTATTAATTAACTGTGACGCAGCGGAAGTTCTATCCGAAATCTAGTACCTTTACCAGGTTCCGAAAAACACTTGAACTCTCCTTTGTGCTGCTCTACAATTATCCGATAGCTGACAGAAAGTCCAGATTCAATGGTTGGTTCCGCAGGTTGTGCCACCAAAAAGGTATCAGAAATTTGCGCTGTGATCTCTTTGCTGATTGCCATGTCGTTATCAGCAATCTCAATACAAACCCGCTGAGCATCGACCACCTCAGTGCTAATCAAAATCACAGGCTTAAATTTGATTGATTCCAACTCTTCCAAGTCTTGAGCCGACTCTTCTAAAGCATCGATCGCGTGATTGATAATATTCAGAAAAGCTTGATTGAGAAGACCTGCATAACACTCAATCTGTGGCAAATTGCCGAATTGTTTCATCACCTTGATGTCTCGCCTTCCCTCGCGAGCCGGCAAGCGGTGCTGCAACAACAACAGAGTATTTTCTAAACCGTCGGAAACATCGAATAACTGCCAGCCCGATCGATCGCTGCGGGAAAAATCCTGTAGCGACAAGATTATTTGGCGGATGCGATCGCTCCCGGTACGCATGGAACTCACAATTTTTAATAAATCGTCGAGAACGAAGTCCACATCCATATCTTGCTGTTTTTGCAGAATTTCCGCTCCGGGAGTAACTAGCTCTTTTTGATACAATCGCAGCAGTTCAATTAAATCGGTAGCGTAGCTTTGGACGTGAGTGAGATTGCTGTAAATAAAAGTAATGGGGTTGTTAATTTCGTGGGCGATACCAGATACCAATTCGCCTAAAGTAGACATTTTTTCACTTTGCAGCATTGGATCGCGCGACAGTTGCAATTCTTGCTGGGTGAGTTCCAACTGCGCCCTCAACTCGCGCGATCGCTTAGACGCGCGCAGCCGCCCCAAAAATTCCTGCTTAACTATCGGTTTAAACACAAAATCGTCAAAGGGCGCGTCCAATTCTGGGGGTTCTTCAAAGCGATCGGCTGTTGTCAGCAGAATAAAATAGGCTGTAGCCAATTGACGATCGGCTTTCACCAACCGGCACACCTCCAAAAAGTTGATTTGAGGCGAAGTCCCGTCGCAAATTATTAGATCCGGCAAAAATTCCCTCGCCAAGTCTAAACCCTCATTACCGTCGGGAGCAACTCTCACCTCATGTTCCTCCCTCCCCAGCAACTCTTGCACGACTTCAACAGTCACAGCATCCGCGACGATCGCCAGAATCTTTGGCATACTTCTACCAGCTCCATAAATTACTTTTTAGGATACAACCGCCAGAATTGCGGTGACATATTTAAAATTCCAAAAGAGTTCAATTCCACCAAAAAACAGCCCATCCCTGCTCCCTCAAAACCAAAAATAGCCCATACCATTTTAGATTTTATATTTTAGAGTAAAAAATTGGGAATGACTTACTGTATAATAGTTGGGAGCTTGCCTAAAGTTGCATATTTTTTGGGGACTGGTATCACGAGAAGGTATAATTTTAGACTGGTAATGCAAAAATGCAAATTTTCTCCTTCGTAATTAATGTTACATCAGAGCTTTCGGCCGAAAGACTGCTGAGGGCGATCGCAGATACTTTCTCAAATTGCGCCAGGAAACAATAAAAAACTTTAAAATCAATTAATAGTATCGTTAAATTCACCTTCTCGGTCAGCACCTGAGAATGCCAATTACCAACACCACCTCAACTTTGATTCAATCCGAAACACTAGAACTATTAGAATGGCCGCGCCTGTGTCAGCACTTGGCTACCTTCGCGGCCACCAAACTCGGCGTCGCCGCCGCCCTCGACCTCCAAATCCCGCCAACGATAGCTCAAACAGCAGAAATCCTAGCCCAAACTCAGGAAGCTTATCAGTTAGAGAGCCGCGCTGGCGGTGCTTTGAGTTTTGAAGGAATCCAAGATATCGGCACTTCCCTGCAGCGAGCCGAACTCCAAGGTTTGCTCAGCGGCGAAGAATTGCTGGGAATTGCTACTACCCTCGCCGGAGCAAGGCAATTGCGCCGGATAATTGACTCTCAGGCAGATGTGCCGACGCTAAAAGAACTGGCAGCCCAATTGCGGACTTATCCCGAACTAGAGCAAGAAATCCACCGCTGTATAGACGATCGCGCTCAAGTAGCAGACAGAGCCACTCCTAAATTAGCAGGAATTAGAGTTCAAATGCGACAGTTGCGCGATCGCATTTATCAAATCTTGCAGGGAATTTTGCAGCGCCAATCCAACGCCGTACAAGAACAGCTAATTACCCAAAGAAGCGGACGCTTTGTCATTCCCGTCAAAGCTCCCCAAAAAGATGCCATACCGGGCATCGTTCACGACTCCTCGGCCAGCGGCGCGACACTGTACGTAGAACCCCACAGCACAGTCAATCTTAACAACCAAATGCGGCAGTTGCTCAGGCAAGAACAAGCCGAAGAAGAAGCAGTCCGCCGCGCCCTCACCGAGCAAGTCGCAGCAGTAAAACCCGATTTAGACAGATTGGTGGTGGTAGTTACAACTTTAGATTTAGCGGCAGCTAAAGCGCGTTACAGTTATTGGCTGCAAGCAAATCCGCCGAAATTTATCGAATTGGGAGAGCCAGAATTAGCACCAAAAAATCCCGAAAAAGAAGATGAGGAAAAAGAAGAAAAAGAAGATGAGGAAAAAGAAGAAAACAGTCAATTATTAATTCGCAACCTGCGATCGCAAATCACCCTGCGCCAGTTGCGCCATCCTTTATTAGTTTGGCAGCAACAGCACGAGCAAGGCTTTCCAGTCGTGCCAGTCGATTTAACCATCGGGCCGCACATCCGCGTCGTCGCCATCACTGGCCCCAACACGGGCGGCAAAACTGTTACCCTCAAAACCTTGGGATTGGCAGCTTTAATGGCGAAAGCAGGAATGTTTGTTGCCGCCCGCGAACCCGTAGAATTGCCTTGGTTCGACAATATTTTGGCCGATATTGGTGACGAACAATCTTTGCAGCAAAGTTTGTCTACTTTCTCCGGCCATATCCGCCGCATCAGCCGCATTTTAGAAGTTTTACACAATAAATCGCAGGCCCAAGGGGAAGAAAATTCCAACCTCTCAATTCCCAATACTTCGGCTACTTCGGATTCTCTCAGTACAAATACGCTCAGTACAAGTTCCCCAGCCCCCATACTTCGGCTACGCACTTCAACGGAGCTCAGTACAAGCTCAGCACAAGTGCCCCATGCCCCATGCCCCATGCCCCATGCCCCATGCCCAATTCCCAAATCTTTAGTTTTGTTAGACGAAGTAGGAGCAGGTACAGACCCCTCAGAAGGCAGTGCATTGGCGATCGCCCTGTTGCAATACCTCGCCCAACATTCCCTATTAACAGTTGCAACTACCCACTTTGGCGAACTCAAAGCCCTCAAATATCAAGACTCGCGCTTTGAAAATGCCTCAGTAGAATTTGACGACAATTCCATGCAGCCAACCTATCGCTTGCTGTGGGGAATTCCCGGACGTTCCAACGCCCTCACCATTGCCAAAAGACTCGGTTTGCTACCAGAAATTGTCGAAGAAGCTCAAACTTATGTCGGAGGAGCGTCTCAAGATGTCAATCAAGTGATTGCCGGACTCGAAGCACAGCGCCGAAAACAGGAAACCAAGGCCAGAGAAGCAACTCAACTGCTACACCAAACCGAAAAACTGCACAGAGAAGTTTCTCAAAAAGCAGCCGCTTTGCAAGAGCGGGAGCGAGAACTAAAAATAGCTCAGGAAGTGGCAGTAAATGAGGCGATAGGGTCGGCAAAATCAGAAATTGCTCAAATCATTCGCCGCTTGCAGTCTGGCAACCAGACGGCTCAAAATGCCCAACAAGCGACAGATACTTTAAATCAAATTTCTGAAAAACACCTGCCCTCTCGCCAACAACCGGCTAAACCGAAACCGGGTTTTATGCCGAAAGCGGGCGATCGCATCCGCATTCCCAGCTTGGGCCAAACCGCCGAAGTCCTCAGCGGCCCCGACGCTAACGAAGAGTTGAGCGTCCGGTTTGGGATTATGAAAATGACTGTCAAACTAGGAGAAATTGAATCCCTCGACGGTCAAAAACCGGAAACGAAAGCTCAATTAGCCAAGGCGGCCGCCCAAGCACAAGCACTCGCTACGGCTAAAGCTAAGCAAGCAGCGGCGGAACCGGCAAAACCCAATCCCGAAATTGCCATTCGCACTGCTAATAATACGATCGACCTACGGGGTGCGAGAGTTTCAGATGCAGAAATCGAAATAGACAGAGCTCTTTCCAAGGCCGTGGAATACGGAGTGCTGTGGATAATTCACGGCAAAGGTACGGGACAGTTGCGGCGCGGGGTTCACGAGTTCCTCGCTTCTCACCCGCAGGTTTCCCGCTTCGAGCTCGCCAGTCAAAAAGAAGGAGGTGCAGGTGTGACGATCGCTTATTTACATTGATTTGTGGCATCCCGTGGCGTAGCATGGTGAGGGGTGAAAATCTATGGGTTTTGCTGATTGCGACCGATCGAACTTGAAACGGCAACTTTTAACCCGCAACTCCGTCCAGCAGTTAGGATTGCCGGAATCAAAGCAACGAGCTATGGAGAAAAATTAACAGATGTGCTGTTGCCCACAGGCCGCAAAGCTTTCATCACTGCATACTGTTTGATATCCTGCCTCAACCTGTCTTAATTTCCCGTGCTGAAGCCATGCGCTCGACCGTAAAGTCCTCCGCTCCCACAAACGAAACGGGCCCATCTCCCAACTGGGAAGAATTGACCCAAAAAGCACCAGAACCTACCCAGTTGGACAACATTAAAGCCCAACTGGATTTAGTGCTGTTAGCTCTAGAAGCACTGGCAGAAATTGGCTCAGAGGCGATGCTCAAGGTAGCAGCCGAACTGAATTTAGAGTCAATGGTAGCCGATCGAGTAGCTTTGTGGCGGCTGCGCCAATCTAACCCGCTGCGGAAAGGCCAGGGAGGGCGCAAAAAACTCGATGTTGAGGAAGCTCGATCGCTCGTTTTGATAAGCTGTCATTTGGCAAAACAGCACCAAGCTTTAATCCGCCGCGCTGTTGCTTTGCTAGAACAAATGGCAGAGCAAAACCGCGAACCTCACACAATCGCTTTGCTGGGAGATTATATTGACAGGTTCAGCAACACTTATGGCTCGCGCATGGAAGATGCAGAAAATTTATCGGCCCGAGAACTGACTGATTTGGCCCTCAAACTCCTGATCGATTTGCTGTTTTACAGCAGTCCCGGGGGCCACCGCCGCCTCTGGCTGGCTCTTCTAGACCGTGCTAAAAATTAAGCTAAGCATAATGGGAACGAGAATGACAAAGATCGGGAACAAGCAAGATGCCTGTTCCACCAGAAAATTTATTTATTGTGGAACAGGCATCTTGCCTGTTGCTAAAAAAGCTTGTTGAGAATGCTGCCAAATATTAGATAAAACATAGTTATTCCCTCTTCCCTCTTCCTTCTTCCTTCTTCCTTCTTCCTTCTTCCTTCTTCCTTCTTCCTTCTTCCTTCTTCCTTCCTGCTATGGTTCTCAAACGGTACACGCCCCCCACTTGCACGCTGGAAATTACAGCCAAAAGTTCGCCTCTCTCTCGCTGGGCGGGCCAACCCGTGTTTAAATCTTTAAGTTTCGAGCTGCGACTCGACGACCCCAGGCTGCCAGATACCCAACACGTTACCCTCAGGGGCGATCGAATTCAACTCGAAACCCTCCACGAAGCTGTCAGCAACTACGTTCAAAACTTGCTCGGCGAATCCCGCGATTGGGAAAGCAACCTCAACTCTCAAACCGGGCTTACCGCTGCTGGCCCAGACTCGCCAGAAGCCGCGCATAACGCCGTTATATTCGATCGAGCCGTCAACACTTCCGAACTAGCAACTTCCAACCCCTACTCTCTCCCAACTTCCTACCTTCCGGTTCCCCCCCGCTTAGAACCCCGCGGCTTGCTCGCCCACAACTTATTTTTAGGATCTTTGAGCGCCGCAGAATCCGGGCCGGTAGTTCCCTTGAGCACCCTGCAACTGTTTGACTTGGCCACAGCACTAGATGACTGCGCTGCCGAAGTGATGGCGCTTCCCAACCTCAACCGCGAGTCCCGACGGCCGCTGTCCTCACCCTGGCTCAAGGTGGCAGCAATGATGGTCGCCAGCGCGGGCCTGACGACAGGAATTATCAAAATGCTCGATCGGGCCGCCACCTCCCCGCAAACCGCCACAGCCCCCGCCGCCGCCCCCGATCCAGGAAACCCCCAGCTAGCTGCCGGCGTCTCCCCCAGTCCAGTTCCCGCCCTACCGACACCCCCAGCACCAAAACCCGCAGCCACAAACGCTTTACCGCCCCTGCCGCCCCCGCCCATCAACACCGCTGCCTCCCCCAGCCCCAGCTTGCCTCCCATCGCCCTCGCCCCAACTCCCCCCACCAACAAACCCAGCCCCATCCAGCAGCCACCCCTGCTATTTCCCGCCAACGGCAGCGCACCCAGCGCCCCACAGAGCGCCCCAGCTTTCCCTCAAGGGCAAACAATCACTATTCCCGCCCCCGAAGAACCGCCCATTTCCGCCCCCCAAGCACCCGCACCAGTACCCTACCTGCTGCCCCCCCTACCGCCGAGACTAGCTCCCGCCGTACCGCCCCCCCTGCCGCCCTCCCTGTCTGCTTCCCGATTTCCCGTTCCCCCACCGCAACCCTTCCCCCGCTCGATCGAGCCGATTCTCCCCCCCGCCAGTACCGAACTCCCACCTCTTGAGGACGCTCAACCAACCGCGGAGTCCGAGGATAACAACCAGGCCGCGGCGAGCAAAAAAAACACCACTTTATTTGATACAATTCCTCAGGTTTCAGAAGCTAGAACTTACTTTGAGGAACGCTGGAAGCCTCCAGAAGGAATGGAACAAACTTTGGAATACAGCGTGCTGATCGATGAAAATGGGTCAATTCAAAGTATCGTGCCGATGGGAAAAGCAGCAGCAGATTATATCGAGCAAATTAATATGCCATTAGCCGGCGAACCCTTTGTTTCTGCCGTTTCCAATGGAAAAATCCCTAAAATTCGAGTGGTTTTGAGGCCAAACGGTCGAGTACAAACCTTTTTGGAAGAGAGTAATTAAACGCTATCAAACACATTGTCCCGATGGGAAATCTAGGTTAATTGCCAATGTTAAACAAGTTCAAAAAAAATCAATTTTTAACGGCGGCAGCAGCAGCCAGCATATTGACAGTTGCTCCAGTTTGTGCTGCCAATATCTCTTTACCCGTGCGAGCAGAGTCACCAGTCAACAATAGTTTAGTTCAAAATACGGGAGCAAACGAATATTTCCAACAAGGCTTAAATTTTGCCGCCCAACAAAACAGAGCAAGTGCAGAAGCAGCATTTCGCAGAGTAATTCAAATAGACCCCAATTTTGCCGAAGCTTACGCTAACTTGGGCAGCATTCTAGCCAATCAAAACAAATTAGCAGAAGCGCTTCCCAATTTTGAAACTGCAATTCGCCTCAAACCTAACGTCCCAGAATTTTATTATATGCTCGGGCAAGTCTTGTACGCACAAAATAAGAGGGCAGAGGCAGTAGAGTCGGTAAAAAAAGCCAGGGATTTATTTAGAAACCAAGGCAAAACTCAAGAAGCAAATACACTCGACCTAGTTATCAAGGACATCAGCAAGTAACACCATTTTAGATTTTAGTATCGTAGGGTGCGCACCGCACCCTAATTTCTAGCATTTTCACAAAATAATGCAACTCTAGGGAAGCTCCCAACCTTTATGGAATCTCTCATTCCCAATTCTTCAATTCTTTAATCTATCATCTAAAATGGTATCACGGCTTCCCATGAAAATCGGGTTGTGCAGTTGCTCTCACTTCCCTTTTTTTCTATCCCAAACTTCTCCAATCCAATAAAAAACTGCAATCCCGCAAAAACTATATAAAAAATCTTCAATACTAGCAGTACGATTTGGTAAAAGCGCTTGCAGCAGTTCTTCCGCAGCAGTGAACGTAGTAAAAATTGCGGGTCCGAAAGGAATTGAATAATTAAACAAATTAATGTTTTTTTTGCCAGCGGCTCTATAGCACAAAAAAGATGCTATTCCGTACAAAACAAAGTGGCCGAGTTTGTCATAAGGCGGATGAGCGAAAGGAAAGTTGACTAATTTTCCGGTATCTGCTAAAAGCATGATACTGAGAAGAATTAAAAAGTACAAAAAACCAGCAACAATCCAGAATTTTTTTGATAACTTCATCTTATTTTTGGCGATACCGACTAGACACAAACCAAGTCTGCGCCACGCGAAACTAATATCAAATCTGGTTAATTACGTATTGTATTTGTATGCCTCTGCCTACCCCTAGCAGCCGCTCAAATTTAATTTGTTTTCACTGTCAAAACTTGCGGCGGCGACGCATCGGGCGGATAAATAAAATCCACTTCTACAAGTCGCTTTTCTCCCGATTTCATCTCTAACTTTACCAAAGGTTCCCCCTGCTGTCCCCGCCGCTGGACTAAATGCACGTAGCGAGTTAGAGGCACTTTACTGTCATCAGTATACCGCACTCTGACCGTCCCCCTAAAAAAAGTTTGAGGTGCCGGAGGTTCTAAAAAACTAAGTCCTCCTGAAGTTAATTTGTCTGTCTTAACTGGAGTTTGAATGGCGACAGTTACAGTTTGATTTTTGCTGGTAAAATTGTACAGCGGCAAGCTGAGATTGTATTGAATTCCGTAATTGCCGTGGGCGCGGTATGCTGTATCTGGGTAGCGGACTAGCATCCTCGCACTTTGCACTTGATTTGTGCCCAGCATTCCGCGCGGGAGGCTGCTTAATGGGTAGGAAAATGCTGTTCCGGGTTGGGGAATTGCTAGGTTTGATGTGGCGGGGTTGTCTGAGAGAAGTGCTCGCCATTCTGAACCTAATGCTACACCGGCAACTCGGCCGTAAATTACTTGACCTTCGGTGATTTCTGGCGGTGTGGGAGCTCGATCGCGCGGCCCGGCTATATTACCATTGTCTAATAAGTTTTGCCATTCTGCTAAGTTGGGCGATCGCTCGTTCCCCTGTTCGTCAACTCGGGCAAACATCGCCAGACTGGCAACATAGACTATACCATCGCTGCGCAACCGCATCAAGGTCGATCGACCGTTTAGCGGCGGTACCAATCCCCGCACTGGTATCGGATGATTCATCAACAGTTGGCTTTTTCCCGGTGGAATAATTAACCCCGGCCCAAAGTCAGACTGTCTCCTTCCTCTGAGAATATCATTCACAGCGCGGCTTCCCGGCCCCGCGTAAATATTGCTGTTTGAATTATCGACTTGCGGCGGCAATTCAATAAAAGGTGCATCGGGTTGACTGAGATAACTCGCAGCTTGCAATATATCTAACGTTACAGGTTTATTGCCCGGATTGTAAACAATGACTCCTTGATACAATGTTCGCAAATCTTCGGGCGCGGTTGCTTTGGCAATGTGGTGGGCAAATATGTCGAAACGTCCTTGAAACGCAAAGTTTAAATGTGCCGCCGGAAATCTTTTACCATCCGGGGGAAATGTCGAAAGCAAAATTCCGTCTTGCAGCACTACTTCGGGACTGTTGCTGTTAAATACTGGGATGTTGTCTAACTGTCCGGGGAGAGGTCGCACTTCTTGGATTTGCACGATTTCTTGAGATGCGGGAGGGGTTTGGGCTAAGGGGATAATTGATAGAACTGGCAGCATTTTTTGATATTTTGCATTGGTTCGAGGAGATTTTTTTATTAACCGCAGAAGGCGCTGAGGGCGCTGAGAAAGAGAGGGCAGAGAAGAGGAGGTAAATCTTCGTGTCATGGCTGGTTTTGTACGGATATTTGGCGCACTCGTCCCTAGCAGATATTGGGATTTTTACCGCGCCCACTGTTGTAATATGTAATTGTAAGTGCGATTCGTTTAGCCGAAACCTGAAAGGGGGGATGGCTAGCAGCGATAGGGTAAGCCCACTAGGGTTGGAGTTCGCACTTTAATCCCCCATCGCCGACAACTTACTATTCATGCAGGTGAGAAAACCTAGTCGAGCATCTAGCTAAGACAACTAGGGGAAAACGGGAAAAATGAAGGTGTCAACCAACATCATCATAACTAAAATCCAAAATAAATCAAGTCCTGACATCATGGTGCGTGATTGAAAGCACACAGAGAACCAGATACGAATCTGGTTTCCCCTACACAAAGACTGACAAACTTAGTGTAAAGCGGACTATCGGGATAGCTGAATACCGACACCGCAAGCAAAAATCCTATAACCGAATCATTGCGAAAGCGATGAAGTCGTGGGGTAGAAGCGCAAGCTAACGAATTGTCGATATAACCGTCGTAACACATTGCCAGAGGATATAAGGAATGAAAAATAAATAAGTTGATGAATTATCGGTTATACTGAAAAAAAGTGCGCTTATTGTAATTTTTACCAAAACAGAGATTAACTCACAACGGATTTTTATACTCAACTACTCTAATTTGCGTTTAAACCCATGTTTTATTCTAATTCAATTGAGTCAGAAATGAAAAAAATTTATAAAATTTTATCAGAAAAGGATAAATAAGGTATGCAGAAGAAAGAATCTAAAAAATTGGGATGGGGTGGAATTAGCTATGTAATGCAACTTTTGGGATGCAGTCGAAATACCATCATCAAGGGATGGGAAGATTTAGAAAAAATGGACGAACAGACACTAAATAGTTCTAGGATCAGAAAGAAAGGAGGGGGAAGAAAAAGTATTCTGTCTACTCAAATCGGCATTGATGCAGCATTTTTAGAAGTTTTAAAAAATCACACAGCCGGAGACCCAATGAATGAGTTAATTAAATGGAATAATTTGACGCATAAAGAAATAGCTTCTGGACTACGAACGGCAGGTTTCACCATTAGTCTACCCTGAGTGGGAAAGCTATTAAAAAAGCATGGATATGTGAAACGAAAAGCCCAAAAAAAGCCAACAATAGGAATCAACAAAAATCGGGACGCTCAATTTAAAAATATTGCGAGACTTGATACAGAGTATAGAGAAGCAAACAATCCTATCCAACCGCTTTGACACCAAAAAGAAAGAAGTTTTAGGAAATCTGTATCGTCCTGGAACTCTGTATACAACGGAACCTGTCACTACGTTAGATCATGATTTTTGGAGTTTAGGTCACGGTAAAGTGAGCCCACATGGGATTTATGATTTTCAACAAAACCGAGGATATATAACATTAGGAAATAGTAAAGATACCAGGGTAAACGCATCTAAATTAATTTGACACAAACGTGGATTTGTGCATTACTAAATAACTAAAAAAACCTTCTTAAAATTCTTAATTTTAACCCGACTTGAGCAGATTAAATCAGAACCTTAAGATTTTCTGAACTTCTTAAAGCCGGATAATTTTTCTTCTTAGATAGCTGTTATGTAAGGATTCAGGTCTGGAAAAGGGGAATGAGAGAAGGCAGGAATGAGAGACAAGAATGGGCAGAAATAGCCTCACGGAAAAAAGCCATTGCAGAACGAGTTTGAAAGCGACAAGTCTGGATAACACGCTCGTAGATGAGCAGTTTGCTTAAATCGTTCCATTGAGCGAGAACCACCAGAAACTTTCCGCTTGGTGACAGCCAGGCGCAATGAACGTTCAGCAAGATTGTTATCAGGTGGAACGTGAGGATCTTCAAGAAAGTACCACCATTGGTCTGCTTTATCCCGTAACGAGCTCAACAACAAACCTGCGGCATAACCAACTGTATCTCGCCAAACTTGCAAAGCTTGATTCAATCGTGCTTTGAAATCAACCGCCCACTGGCAATAGGTCAGCATATCTCCCTGTTCTCGCCAGAGCCGATGCTGTTTAAAAGCTTCATTAATTAATTCAATAAATACTGTCGCGACAGCAGCATTATTATTTTGACCAGGGAGTGCCAACACCTTCTTGAAATGCCGCAGTAAATGAGCTAAGCATTTCTGTTGTGCTTGAACTTGGCAACCATTATAAACACTGAAATCGTCTGAACTTAATACTCCTGCAAATTCAGTGCCTAACATCGTTTCCAATTCAACTCTGCCACGAGTATCGGCAGCATGGAATAAGCAAAATCCTTCACCACTAGCTGTCCATAACCATTCCTTGACTCCCATCACGCACCAGGGAGTCTCATCTACATGCACGTTTGGTCTGTGTGTTGCCCATTCCCATAAATCATTGATAGTAGGTTCTACCGCCTCAGCTACTCGTTGATTTGTTTTCTGAAGTGTTCCGGTACCAATCTCAATTGCACCTAGTTCCCATATCAATTCCTGTTGCTTTTGATAGGATAAGTGCCCATAGTTTCCCAGCCATACTAGTAGTGCTTGGAGATTAATGTTCAAGTCTTGCCCCCCAACTATTCCCTCTGGTAATGAACCACGAACTACTCCACCACATTCGAGGCATTTACATGACTGTGTTTGATATTCTACGACTTCAATCGGTTTGGCTACTAAACAAGCCACTTGTTGTGTTTGAAGACTAATTACTTCACTTAATTCTCTACTTCCACACCAATTACATATTTCTGGGTTGCTAATTTCAGATCGGTCTATCCTGCCAAATCCTTTGCGGGTTTTCCCTTGATATCCTGGTTGCCCACCTGGTTTCTTTTTCGGCTCTTCTTCCGCTGAGACTTTGGCTTTTTCGGATTTCTGGATTAGATCGAGCGCAGGCGGCTGTGATGATGTTTTACTGTTAGTTCTACTTTTACCCGTTGCAATCGCTAGTTTCTCTTTCAGTTCTTCGATGATTTTTTGCAGCCCCAGCACCAATTCAACTAGTTCAGCTTGGCTCAACTGTTCTATCTCGGCTTTTTCTTGCTGTGTATTAGCTTCGGGCTTTTTCATGTGTATACTCTAGCAGATTTTTCCCCTTCTATCATTTTTCACCTGAATCCTTACGCTGTTATATTTCGAGTATTAACTGGCAGAGTTTAAAATTTTAACTAAATAATTATTGTCCATTGCCGCTCGATACCGTTTCATTTTAGACTTTGTGCCGGAAGTTTTTTCTTGTTTCAGTAAATTTAGGACACTCGCGACGTAGAAGTGCAAAGTTTTGGCTCTTCCGTACTTATTGTGCTTTAATATTAGTTAAAAGTTCATGATAATTGTGACGACAGAATAAATAATGAAAAGTTAATGACAAATATTCTCATTTTGCCCGGTGTCATAGTAGAAGATTACAAACAGACAGGAGAAACATTAATATTAGTAATAAAATCACAAAAAACGACAGCCTCTTGCCCTGTTTGCAGTCAATGCAGCCATCATTTACATCAAAATTATAGATATCTAGTGAGAGATTTACCAATAGGTAAGAGAGAAGTAATGCTGAGAGTAAATCGGCGCAGATTCAAGTGTAAAAATTGTCGCAAACCTTTTAATGAAAGTTTGACGTTTCTCGAAAAAAAGAAAACTTTTACAAAGAGATATGCACAAAGTATTGCTGAACAAGTTGTCCATAGTGACATTAATAACGTGGCTAAAAACAATAAATTAACAGAAGAAGAAGTTTGGTCAATGGTAAAAACTGTAGCCAATCAAATATTACCTGTTGATGTACAATACTTACACAAATTAGGCATAGATGAAATTAGTTTAGTAAAAGAACAAGGAAAGTTTATAGTTGTATTAGTCGATTTAAAAACACATAAATTAATAGGTTTAGTTGCCGATAGAAAACAGGCGACAATCGAAAAGAAGATGCTTGAATGGGGAGAAGAAGTCTTAAACCAGATCGAAGAAGTAAGTATGGACATGACGGGTAATTATAAATCATTAGTCAAAAAACTTTGCCCGAATGCTGATGTAACAGTAGATAGATTTCATGTGACAAAAATGATTCATGAGGAATTAAATCAGGCGAGAATCGAGCAAAAAAAGGCAGCCTCATCGCTAAAAGCGAAAGAAAGAGCAAAATTATTGGAGAGTTTAAAAGGAAGTAAATATACATTGTTGAAATCAGAGAATGACAAGTCTCGCCAACAAAAATTAAACTTAAAACAAGTAAAAGATGCTTCGCCGTTACTAGGAGATCTGCACATTTTAAAAGAAGAGTTTCATACTTCCCACATTCCGCAGATATTCAAGCAGAGGTAAAGGAAGATAGATTCGGCAACAATAAACTCCCAAACGATTGCCGTGCAATCGTTTGGGAGTTTTTAGTGTATAATAGATTTCTGCTGTAAAGCAACTCTAAAAATCATGAACCAGCCATTAT